>JBKJLF010000312.1:0-2818 GCA_046597185.1 Burkholderiaceae bacterium
CGTTTTAACTCGTGATATTGCGTTTGATCATATTTACCGAACGCGTCATCCTTACTGGATTGTGGCGTTAAGTTTTTATAGTGCTGGAATAAATTATCGAGTTCACCAGTTGCCAGCTCACCCAGCAAATCATGCACGAAAGGATGCGAAAAAGGGATATGCGCGTTCCCTTCGTGTAGAGTAGGACTGCTTTTGCTCTCATTATCATAATAAGGCGCAATCAGAAGCAAGCCTGGCGAACCATTGCTGGTTGCTTGTAATGAGTAGGTGCGCTTACCCACATAATGGAAGGCTGTCTCTTTTATGGGGAAATTTCTTTCTCCACCTTCTTGAACATGAGTAATCTGACTTCCTTGAAAATGGAACGAACCAACCTGAAATGAGTCATTATCTTTGACATTAAAAATACCAATGATAACTTCGTCCGATGGGGCTGTGATAGTTTGTGGAACAAAATTATACTGTTGTATGGGGGTTATCTCCGTCCAAGTCAAATGCATGTGAAAAGTGGGTTGCGTGAAAGGTTTATAACCAAGAAATGAATCATTGAGTGCATCCTTTGAAATTTGCTTTTGTGTCCATTTTCCATTTCTGCATTCACTCCATCCCAATTTAACTTCCCAATACGTTGAGGCCGCCGGTTTTTCATCGGCCCACTTTGAAATCTCTTCAATGCTCGAATGCCGCCCGTTATTACCGTCTATATTCGTTGTCATAAATTTCACTGCTTGTGACTTCTTTATAAACTGCGGAAAGAACACCAGCAAGCGCCCATTCCACACCACCGGAATCAGATAGGTGCCATGATCAATCACTTTCCCGTTTTCATCTTCCTGCTCATAGCTCGGAATATCTACCTGCATCTTTTCCCATGCAAACCAATTTCTTGCCATGCAATCAAACCAACGGTAGTAGAAAAAGTAAGGTGCATTACGGGTGCGGCCAAATACATGCAATTTGACATCGACCAACCCGCCATTCGTGTCCTTGCCCTGCTCCAGATACAATCCGACCACTTTCAGATTCGCAACCTCATCCACTTTGAACAGGTAATTCTTCAGCGCATCCGTTATGGTCTGGGTATTGATATCCTTTTGCATCAATTCCGATTCCAATTCCTTATAGAACGGACTCTTATCGTCACGCAGTTCCGGCTTGATCCAGTTTTCCGGGTACAAAAATACCTTGCGGTTGGCTTCCCATACGCGATATTTTTCCATCCATTTCCAGCGGTCTCGATCAAGCACGTCATTGGCGACGCCATATTTAGCTTCCAGCCCAAGCATGCAGCGTTGCACAAACAACTGGACGCTGGAAATCGCTTGCTTGATGCGCGAAGTTTCCATGCAAGCGCACATTTGCACGTCGATCAAGAAAAACTCGAACAGACTGTCGGCATCGACCACGCCCCAGTTTCTCAAGTCTTGCTGCACCAGCAAATAGGCGATCAGCGCCTGTTTTTGGTTTTCGCGCAATTGGTCGTTCAGCGGTTTGACCACCTGCTCCCAATCGGTTTGCTCGTAACGGGCGCGCAAGCTGGCGCGGATTTCTTCGGCAATCTGGTGACAAACAGAAAACTTGGACACTGGATTGGCCCAGACAAACAGCCGGTTGATATCGGCCCCAATCGCCGTTGCCACTTGCAATGCCTGGCTTAATTTCACCAAATTGATTTCGTTGCGGAATGCAGCCGGTTGGGCCAAATCGAAATGCGCTGGGGCGATCAATTTGCCGATGTCATGCACATTCCATTGGGTTGCCGCAGCGATTTTTTCCTTCAAGGGCGTGGCATCGGGTTGCTTGGCCCATTTGAACAAATCCAGTAAGCCGCTGTCGGTCTTGGGCAATGTGTTGCGCAGCTTGCAATAGGCTTGCAAACGCAGGAAGTGTGGCAGCGTGATGGCATTGAAGTTAAAACCATCAAAGTCGGCTTTATGGGCCTGCCAATATTTCACTTCGTCCAGGTTCAGGTTAAAGCCATTGACCAGCAGCGCAGCTTTGAATAGTTTGACGAACACCTCTTCGGTGCCGCTGGATGAATAATTGGGCAATAAGGCCGCTGCCGGAATGGGCGCATTGGGCGATGCAGCGGTTCTCCACATCAAGCTGGATGCGGGCTGGCCGGTCACCTCCAGCCAATACAGATTGCCGTTTTTCAATGGTATTGGCGTGTTCGGATCGCTATACCAGACATTGGTGGGGTCGAGCTGTTGCTGGCTAAACGCAATGATTTTGCCGTCGATGAGGATAGCGGGCGGCAGGTTTTCATCAACCAAGCTGTGGGCGCTAAAAATGTAATCGCCATCCGCTGCCGGGATCAAATAGCCTTTCCAGTTATCGTCATTGATTGCGGGCTTTTGGTGGATTTGCTCCAGCGCGGTGATGGCCGCTTGCTTGGCTGCGCCGATCTTCAAGATATCGGACAGCAGGCTGTCGGCAAGCGCACGCGGCAAACTCGCCGCACCGACCAGCGACTCCACAATCAAGCTATGCGCCAAACGCCGCCGCAAGAAGGGCAGGAAGTGTTGCAGGAAGTAATACCGTTTAGCCGGTGCCGTATTGGCGGCGTTGGCGTTCGGGTCATTCGGGTCGGGCGGCAGATTCACATCGCCAGCCAGAAGCTTTTGCTTGGCGTCAGCAACATTTTTAAAAATGCCGAATAGTTTATCCAGGAAAAATTGCTCGGCCTGTTTGCCGACGCGATCAATTGCGCTGGCCCAATTAGGATGATTGTAAAGGGCCTTGGCGATAATTTTCTCGGCATCGGTGAGTATCCCCGTCACTTGAATCGACGCGCCGGGCGCCATGCTGTATTTCA
>JBKJLF010000761.1:0-7305 GCA_046597185.1 Burkholderiaceae bacterium
GCAAGCGGCACGAGCAGTTGCCCATGGAGGCATTCATTGGGCGCTTCATGCAGCATGTGCTGCCACAGGGGCTTAAGCGCATCCGGCATTATGGCATTTTGGCCAATTGCCACAAACAGCAACGGCTGGCCTTGTGCCGGGTGGCGTTGAATGTGCCGCCACCGCAACCCGCTGTGCTGGAGGCGGTAGCGGCCTTCATGCAGCGGGTTGCGCAGATTGACATTGCCTGCTGCACCTGTTGCAAGACCGGGCATTTCCATGTGATTGCGGCCATTGCGCCAAGACATGCCGGTTGCGCCGGAGTCAGCCCACCACAAACGGGGCCGCCACCATGATCAATATCGTCATTATTGCAAAATCATGGTTTTCAGGTGGCGCTTGGTTGGGTCAGGCCGTGCCTTGGCAAATCGGCCTGTTTGTTGGCAAATTGATCGGCTGGTAGTGGCGATGGGTGGGCATCGCTTTCTCCTTTTAACCACACTTCTGGCACTTGTGTACCCGATAAGCGATCTTTCTTGGTGCGTTTGCGTACCATTTCAAATACAGTACCCCTAGTCACCGCCGCTTGCCGTCGGTTCAGTCCAACACGGTTTATCTGCCGCCACTGCTGCGCGGCTTGCGCTTGCGTTTTTGGGGCGGCAGATAAACGCTATTCGTTGATCGGCATCACATTACCCCTACGCAAATTCCGTCGCCGAATTCAACCTCCATCGCTTGCGCACGCACCAGTACACCCTCGCGTAAGTATGGCGCGAATGCGCCCATCCGTAGGCTTATTTCCGGTTGGGTGCGCGACGGTTCGCTGTCTTGTGCTACCATCTCACCCAACACAACGGTCAACCGGACACGCCTACCGCAACTTCGTTTTAGCCTTGCGTGGCATCAACGGTTTGCCACTTTTTTGGGCCGGCTCCGGGCGTGCCCGTTACCTTTACGTTATGCCTCAGAATTCGACATCTGTATGCCACCACCAAAAACCGATCTTTACGCTGTACTAGGTGTACTTCCAAAAGCAGAGCCTGTAGTAGTTACGGCTGCATACCGGGCACTCGCACAGAAATATCATCCAGACCGCTGGGCAGGTGACCCGAAAGAAGCACACGAGCGAATGACCGTAATAAATGCAGCGTACGCTACACTTTCTGACAGTCAACTAAGGGCTCAATACGACAGAACCCGGGATGCGGAAGACCGAAGTGGTTTTAGTGACGCACAACGCGTGGATCCACAGTTCGATGATGCCATAGGCGAACTTTCAGAAAATTGGGCTATCGCATGCGAAATCTACCCGGATCTGAATAGCCTAAGAGATAAATTGAAGAAGGTGTCAATTTCGCTAGCCTTTGTCTACACAAGCCTCTTGCTAACTTCTAAAAGATTTGCTGAACGGCAGCTGCTTGCAGAGCAACTCGAACAGTCGTTTCTTGAGCGCTATTTCTCCAAGGACAAGGTACTTCTTGACTTTGCTAGAAAGCTGATCTTAGCAAATCAAAGACCCGCTCTACTCGCGCTTAACAAGCTTGTAGATGTAGTTGGAACTGATGATGAACCTTCGAAGCTAATTAAACACATAGAAGTGAAATTCAATCTATCAGCAGTGTGGGAGCAAATCGAAAAGAACTCGCGCCACACAAACCGTCTCTTGGCCCTCATTCAGCGTGTGAAGTACACAATGGACTATGAACCAGCACGTGAACTAGCCACACTCCGTGGGTATGAGGTTGGAGAGATAGGAAATGGGCTCTTCAGAGCATCCGAGATAACAGTATCTGCAAAAACCTTGCAGCTACGTTTTCCAAACAAACCTAAGTTCGTCGTTTGGGTAAGATCTGAACTGTGCAACTGAGGCCTAACGAATAAGGCAAACCCTATAAATAACAGCATACAAGGTTAGATCGCGCGAAGCCGCGATTCTTACCCGTTTGTTGGCCAAGCCCGGTCTCAATTCGTGGGGGAGTTTTTCATGCCAGATATGGAAATATCTTTTTGAACTGCACTGCGGTTTCGGCGAATTTCCTGCTGGGAATCCGCCATCCACACAACCACCGTCGCCATTGCAGCAACGGCACTACTAAAGCCCGTTATCCAAAGTCACTCGGCCAATTTCTTGGCTGAATTCGCGATTTTCAGGCCGAACGAACCCCTCTGCCAAAGAATGCAGAAATGAAATCATGCAACTGCGCTGGGTTACATGGTCACCTCCCTGTCGGCAACTGGCGGCGGCCCCGATGCTTGATCCGGCTCTTGCTGGCGAGATACTTTGATCCGTGTTCGCACAACAATCATTTCACCACCGCAGCATGCGCAATTGAATGCTGGCCGTTGTTTTGGCTGATATGGCTTGAAGATGATTTTGAGCTGAAGTTGTAGCAGCGCGATCCAGCGTTTGCTGTTGGCATGTAAGAAGCCGTAATTGCGTGCGCGCCGAAATCCCTTGGGCAGCGTGTGCTGCAACACAAGCCGCAAAAACTCAACTCCGCTGACGGTCCGGGTTTCCTGCTTGTCGGTCTTGCCGTTGCGATAACGAAAGATAACTTGACCGTTTTTGCAGGCAAGAATGGCTTTTTCCTGAATCACACCACGATACAGATAGCGGCCCCAATATACCAGGGCCTTGTCACCCGCGCCGACATTTTTGCAATCAACAACCCACTTTGCCGGCGCACAGTGGGGAATGCCAAGCCCCGCTTGCCTGATGCCTTCGAGCATCTTGGCACGAAACACTTCGTAGCGGTTGCCAGCATTGCGTGAATCCATAATCAAAAAAACCAGCCCCGAGCGCAGGGCGATCATTTCTGCTGCCACCACCAGCCACGCTACCCCCAGGCCAATGCGCATGCCGACAATCATCTCCGGCAGAACCGCAGGAATGATGACCTGGCGAAATAGCGTGGTACGTGAGACGCCAAAATTTTCCGCCGCACGCAAGTAGCGCTTTTCGATGGTATGCACGCCCGAGGCAGTTTGCACAATCATCGGAAATACCGCCGCAATAAAAATCAAAAACACCAGCGACAGATTGCCCACGCCAAACCACAGTATCGCCAGCGGTATCCAGGCGATGGGCGAAATCGGGCGCAGGATTTGAAATAGCGGGTTCAGCGTGCGGTAAGCGGCTTCCACCCGCCCCATCCACAAGCCCAGCGGTAGCGCCACCAGCACCGCCAGCAAAAAGCCGGCCCCCACCCGCAGCAGCGACGCGCCGACGTGTTGCCACAGCGTGCCGCCGGCGGCCAGCTCCAGCGTGCCGGTGACCACTTGCAAGGGCGTGGGAAAGATCACGCTTTCGGTTTTGATGACGACCACCCACCAGAGCGCGATCAGGGTTGCGATCAAGGCCAAGGGTGGCAGTCTTTTCTTGAGTTGTTGCATGGTCGTGTATCCATTTCCTGAAATGGGGTTTAAGGGTGGCGCATGCTTGTCTGGCGTTGCGGCAAGTAGCGTTGCGTGCGCCAGCGCAGGCGTGGCCGCAACAATGACACTCATTTGCCCGCTGGCATGGCCGCTGCATTCAAACTGGTAATCCCCGGCCTGGGCAAAGGGCAGCCGAAAACTTTGCCCCGGCATAATCAGCACTGGCCCAAAAATTTGTGGTACGTCATCCTGATTTTTGAGCAGCAACACATCGTTCAGGCCCACAGTCAGGTTCACCCTGGCTGGCAGAATCTCGACCTTGTCACCCGCCATCCGGCGCGCCCAGGTTCCCGTTGGAATGGCAAACAATTCGTCCCGCGTGGCCGATTGAAGCGGTGCCCACGCACCCCAGCCCAGGCAGCCCAGCATGGTCAGCATGGTCAGCATGGTCAGCATGGTCAGCGTTAGCAAGATCAAGAGCGACATCCACCGGCGTCGCTGACGCAATAATTTCATGTCGGTCGTTTCCTTAATGGTCTATTTTTTGGGCGAGTTCAGCAGAATGCGAATATCGTGTGCCACATCATCGGCACTGTTGCCAAATGGCATCATGCTGCGCAGACTGCCGTGCTTGTCGATCAGGTACAGGAATGAGGAATGCGACATGGTGTATGCCGTTTTACTGCCCGGCAGCATGGCTTTGGCTGCGCTGATGCCATAATCCTTGCGCACCTGGGCCGCCACTTTTGATCGTCGCTGACGATGCTGTTGGCGGCACCTTCGTGATAAATGGCGGCGCGCTGGAAGGTACTGTGGGCCACGTGTAGTATTTTGCGCCTGATCAACTGGCGTGGGAGCCGCTCGGACGTGGTTATTCAGACTTCTTGCTGTGGGCCTTGCAGGGCGATTTGAACCAATTCTACGGGGAGCAACGCTGGCCGGGGTGGGCTGCAGAGCTTGCCACATTGCCAGGTGACCAAGGGTTTTTGATCTATCCATTTTTGTGGGCCAAGGGGCCGCCCGTCGAAGCACGTACCAGAAAAGCCGTGCCAATGGCAGAATTATTCGACCTTCAGTTGGATTTTCAGCGGAAAATGTCTGCTCCGGAATAACTTGATATGCCGCCAAACGGCTATGGTTGATATGTATTGCAACCCATACGCTTACCACCTCGGTAAGAAGACTGGCGTACACTTCTTGTGCGCCTCATAATCAGCCTGCCCACCCCATTTGGCATCGGCTCTCGTTTCCAGCATGGGAATACCGCTGACACGAGTGAGTAGCAAAGTCACAAAAAAGGGCGAAATCAAAGCCACCCATTGCCAGCCCTGCAGCACGGGCAAGGTAATGATGGCGATGCCAAACCACAATATCATTTCCCCGACGTAGTTGGGATGGCGCGAACGCGCCCATAAGCCCGTTTGGATGAATTTGCCCTGGTTGGCCGGATTGGCATTGAAGCGGGTTTTTTGCGCATCGGCGACCACTTCCAGCGCAAAGCCGCATAGCCAAATCAAAACACCAACCAGGGCAAACCCATCCAGCGCCTTGTGCCTGGATGTGGTGATGGCAACCAAGGCGGCGACGGCAGTGAGCGTTACCCACAAGCCCTGAATGGTCCACACACTCAGGAAGCGAATAAAGGAAGGTTTGATTTCGTCAAAGCGCCCGTCCTTGCCTGCTTTGTGAACGCGAGTGAAGAGAAAACTACCCAGCCGGATGGCCCACACCACCACCAGCACCAGCAGCAGAATCGATCTTGCATCGATTTGGGCACTCAATGCCGCCGCAATTACCATCACCGCAATATAGGTGAGGCTGCCCGTGATGTCGAAGAATTTTTCAGTTTGCAAATAATACGCGGGAATAAAGGCCAGCCACTGCACCCCAAACGCCAACCCCACCACCAGCGCCAGCAAGGGGATGCCATTGACCACAGCCCCGTTTTGACTGCCCGCAATGGTGACCAAAGCAGCAATCAATATGACAATGGGCAGGCTGATGAGAGCAATGCGGTCTGATTTTTTCATAAGTGGTTCATCTTGTTTAAGTGTGCGTGAGAATGCATTGGTTGATCATGGCTGGCCTTGCGCTCATTCTCGTCAGAAGCGCGCCGTCATTTCCACACCATAGCGGCGTGGATAGGGCACCGGGCTGAATCGGGTTTTTTATCCGAATGAGATACTTGTTGTTGATCATATCACACCTTGTCAAAGTATTCGCCCCACTAAAGTTTGCCTGTGGCATACTGCCATCTTGTATAATTTCCATTTTGCAACCGTGAAGAACCCCGCCCATGAAGCCTTTATTTCACCCCCGCCGCCCCCGCTGTTATCTCTCCCTTTTTGTGTTACTCCATTGCTGGTTTGCATGCAGCCTTGCGTGGGCGCAGGCGGGCAGCGCCGAGAGTGGCCGTCCTACCAGCGCCGCCAATGCTGGGCATGTCGAAAATGCAGTGGTAAAAATCTTTGCCACCTTGCGCGGGCCAGACCCGTTTCGGCCATGGAGTAAAGGCACGCCGCAAGAGGTGACCGGTTCGGGCGTGGTAATTGAAGGCAACCGGATTTTGACCAATGCGCATGTGGTCGGCTATGCCACCCAGGTGCAAGTGCAAGCCAGGCAGGGCGGCGATAAAATCAATGCCAGCGTGGTGGCGATAGCACCTGGCATTGATTTGGCCCTGCTCAAGTTGGATGACGATGCCTTCTTTTTCAGCCACCAGCCCCCCGTGCGCGATAAAAATCTACCGGAAATTAAAGATGCGGTGTTTGTGTATGGCTACCCGACCGGGGGCAATTCACTCTCCACCACCAAGGGCATTGTCTCGCGTATTGAATTTGTCAATTACCACCATTCCACCTCGGGCTTGAGGATTCAAATCGATGCCGCCATCAACCCCGGCAATAGCGGCGGCCCGGTGATCGCGGGCGATAAAATGGTGGGCTTGGCGTTTTCGGTTGCCACCAATGTGCAAAACATCGGCTATATCATTCCCAATGAAGAAATTGAATTGTTTTTGAAAGATATTGCCGATGGCCGCTATGACGGCAAACCCGCCATGTTTGACAGTTTGCAAACCCTGGAAAACCCGGCCTTGCGCAAATTTTTAAAAATCGACCCCGCCATCAAGGGCATGGTGGTACAACGGCCTGCGCAGTTGGACCCGGCTTACCCCTTGAAAGAGTGGGATGTGATCAGCCAGATTGGCGATACGCCGATTGATAATCAGGGTTTGGTGAAAATCGGTGCGGAGTTGAATGTGCGCTTTCAATATCTGGTACAGCAACTGGCACGCGATGGTAAGGTGGATTTAACCGTTGTGCGTGCGGGTAAGACCATCAAAATCAAATTGCCGGTTGGCACCGGGCGGCCGCAGATGATTCCGTCCCTGATCAATGAGTATCCGTCCTATTTCATTTGCGGCCCGATGGTATTTTCACGCGCTACCAATGAGTTTCGCAATTTAATCAGCAATAATGCCCCGGCCTTAAACGCTTACGCCTATAACGCCAGCCCCTTGATGACGCGCTTTGGTGATGAGCCGGATGCCGAGCGGGAAGAGTTGGTGGTGATCAGCGCGCCGTTTTTCTCGCATAAACTGGTGAATGGCTATGACAGCCGATTTGGCTCGGTGGTGCATTCGATTAACGATCACCCGGTGCGCAGCCTGCGCCATTTGGTGGGCATGTTGCGCGATTTGAAAGATGATTCATTGGTGATCCGTTTTGATCAACGGGTGGGTGAGAGCATTGTGGTGCCGCGTAAAGCGTTTATTGATTCGACTGAAGACGTGTTGAACGATAACGGCATACGTGCGCAGGGGTCGAAGGATATGCTGGAAGTTTGGCAGGGCAAGCGTAAGTAGTGAATTTGTGGTGATTTGTGATTTGATCGATTTGTGTACGCAAGAGAGCACCTTATTCATCTGTGGTGGTGGGTTTTCAAAAAAAG
>JBKJLF010000598.1:0-12576 GCA_046597185.1 Burkholderiaceae bacterium
ATAATGCGCGCACCTTAAAATTTGAATTACCCTACCGGGCCAACCCAAACTATGTCCAATACTAAACGCGCAATTCGTAATATCGCCATCATCGCTCACGTTGATCATGGTAAAACCACCCTCGTTGACCAATTACTGCGTCAATCCGGCACTTTCCGTGAAAATCAACAAGTTGATGCACGGGTCATGGATTCCAATGACCTCGAAAAAGAGCGGGGCATTACGATTTTGTCAAAAAATTGCGCCGTTGAATATGAAGGCACGCATATAAACATCGTTGATACCCCGGGCCATGCCGATTTCGGTGGTGAAGTCGAGCGCGTGTTGTCGATGGTTGACAGCGTGCTGTTGCTGGTGGATGCGGTTGAAGGCCCAATGCCACAAACTCGTTTCGTGACTCGTAAGGCCTTGGCCCTTGGTTTAAAGCCTATCGTGGTAGTCAATAAAATCGACCGTCCCGGTGCCCGTGCTGACTGGGTGGTGAATGCGACCTTTGAATTGTTCGATAAACTCGGTGCTACCGATGAGCAGCTCGATTTCCCCGTGGTGTATGCATCGGCCTTAAATGGTTATGCCAGCCTGGATTCGGAAACCCGCGAAGGCACCATGAATCCGCTGTTTGATGCAGTATTGCAACACGTTCCGGTGCGTGATGATGATCCGGACGGCCCACTGCAATTACAAATTTCTTCCCTCGATTATTCTTCCTACGTTGGCAAAATCGGCATTGGCCGCATCAGCCGTGGTCGTGTGCGCGCCTTGCAAGATGTGGTAATCATGAATGGCCCGGATAGCACGCCAATGAAATGCCGCATCAATCAAGTGTTGTCGTTCAAGGGTTTGGATCGCGTTATTGTGGACGAAGCCATGGCGGGCGACATTGTGTTGATCAACGGTATTGATGAAATCGGTATCGGCACCACCGTGTGCTCGCCTGATAAACCTGAAGCCTTGCCAATGTTGAGCGTCGATGAGCCAACCCTGACCATGAACTTTATGGTTAATACCTCGCCGCTGGCGGGCCGTGAAGGCAAGTTTGTGACCAGCCGCCAATTGCGTGAACGTCTGGAGCGTGAACTCAAGGCCAACGTGGCTTTGCGCGTGGCACCAACCGATGACGACACCATTTTTGAAGTGTCTGGCCGGGGTGAATTGCATCTGACCATTTTGCTGGAAACCATGCGTCGTGAAGGCTATGAATTGGCCGTGTCGCGGCCACGCGTGGTGTTTAAAATGGTGGATGATGTACGCCATGAACCATATGAATTGCTGACCGTGGATGTGGAAGAAGTGAATCAGGGCGGCGTGATGGAAGAACTCGGTCGTCGTCGCGGCGATTTGCAAAACATGGAATCGGACGCCAAAGGCCGTGTGCGTCTGGAATACCGTATTCCAGCGCGTGGCTTGATCGGTTTTCAGGGTGAATTCATGACCTTAACCCGTGGCACCGGTTTGATGAGCCATATTTTTGATGAATATGCACCGGTTGACCCAGGCAAGGCAGATTTGGGCGGTCGTCGCAATGGTGTGTTGATTTCGCAAGATGACGGCGCAGCGGTAGCGTATGCGATTTGGAAACTGCAAGACCGTGGCCGTATGTTTGTCAGCCACAATGATCCGGTATATGAAGGCATGATTATCGGCATCCACTCGCGCGATAACGATTTGGTGGTCAACCCGATCAAGGGTAAGCAATTAACCAATGTGCGCTCGTCTGGTACGGATGAAGCGGTGCGGCTGGTGCCACCGATTGTGATGTCGCTGGAATACGCGGTGGAATTTATCGATGATGATGAATTGGTCGAAATTACGCCAAAGAGCATCCGTTTGCGCAAGCGTTTCTTGAAGGAACACGAGCGTAAAAAGTCGGCGCGCGAAGCTGCGTAAAGTCGGCGCAAGTTGTTGATTCAAAAAAACCGCCTGCTGGGCGGTTTTTTTTACGGCAGTGGCATTGTTGTGATAATGTTGAGCAGGTTTTGAGGGCTGCGGCGGTTTTTGCGGAGCGCTAAATGGCAACGTATTCCTTATTGTTACCACCACCAGATTTTTCGAATTTCAATCATACAGTGAGCGGAATCGACCCATCCAGCTTATTACGGATCTCCCGGTACAAAATCAATGAGCCATTTTTTGGTGCCTCTGGTGCAAATCGATTTGATGCACCAGGTAAACCAGCAGAATTTAAGGCCAGATCGCTCTCAAACCAAAATAAAAATGCGTGCCGCGACTGAATTACCCCATTACCCAGGTTTTGCCCGCGCCGCAAGGCGTCTGGGCATCCTCGGTATGTAAGAGGTATTCTCGTTAATCGTCACTCCTTTGGCCCATTCGCCGCATCATACAAAGGGCGGCCTTTATCGGTCACATGCACGGTAAATAGCTTCAAGGACGTTTCCCCCACCACTTTGAACCCGCCATGCCGGATATCCCGTAAATTCAGCATGCTGGAGCCCGTTGTCAATAGCACCGGGGCTTTGCCGGGGAATTGCACGGTGGTGCCCTGAATGACATAGGCTGCTTCAATGCCATGGTGCAAATGAAAATCCAGCGTTTCGCCCGTTTTGTATTCCGCCGTGGACACTACCACTTCCATGCCCGCTGCGCCAGACAGATCGGTACGTTTTTGTTCTACCCGTTGGGGCGAATTGCCCGTGGTTTGTGCCACCAGTCCGGAGTGAATCCCTATGCCGCATAGCAAAATTGCGCACGTACCCAATTGTTTGGATAGCATGATTATCCTTGAAAAAGGCGCTGAAAAAGGTGCTGAAAATTCCGGTTTTGTGAGGTCGGTTTTCATGGCTTGACCCACTCATCCCGGTTAATCCGGTACAGGCAGCAGGTTCGAAAGCGGCTACCTTCCGGCATCATCGGGTGGATAAACGGTTGATGTTGATCCCGCATTCCCAGGCGGTGCATGACTGCGCGGGAAGGGGTATTTTCCGGCACCACAAACGCAACCACATGGCCCAGACCGAGCTTGTCAAACGCAAAGTCGAGCGAGGCGCGCGCGCCTTCGGTGGCATAACCCTGATGCCAGAATTGGGGAGCCAGCCGCCAGCCGACTTCCACACATGGGTAGGCCGGAATTTCCGGGCGTGGCACCAACAAACCAATAAAGCCAATAAACTCGCCCGTGGCGCGCAATTCTACTGCCCAAAAACCCCAGCCATATTCATTGAAATGATCTTGCAACCGGGTCATGATGCCATCGCTGACTTCAGGGGTCACCACGGAGGGGAAAAATTCCATCACCCGTTCGTCGCCATTCATCGCGGCAAATGGCGCGCTATCACTGGCTTGCCATGGGCGCATGCGCAGGCGTTCGGTTTCTAGAATCACGGCGGGTTCAATTTTGGGGGCAACTTGGCTCATAGCGTACCTGAATTTGGCAAAAACTCGATCATAATCGAGAATGCCACCCTGAGCAAGATTCAAACACGTTATTTCGGTTGTTGCGATATTGCCTGAAAATTGACTGCTTTGTATTGCGTCAGGTTTTGCTGCGTGCGAGGCGCAGCGCATTGAATATTACCGACGCCGAACTAAAACTCATGGCGGCAGCGGCAATCATGGGTGAGAGCAACCAACCGGTTAGCGGGTAGAGCGCTCCCGCTGCAATCGGAATGCCCAGCGCATTGTACAAAAACGCGAACAGTAGATTTTGCTTCATATTGCTGACGGTGGTTTGAGAAATCACCAGCGCTACGGTAATGCTGCGCAAATCGCCTTTTACCAGCGTAACCTGGGCGCTGTTCATGGCCACATCGGTGCCAGTGCCCATGGCGATGCCAACATTGGCTTTGGCCAGTGCAGGTGCGTCGTTAATGCCATCACCCGCCATTGCCACAATATGCCCGGCTTGTTGCAATTGTTCGACCAGAGCCAATTTGTCGGCCGGTTTGACTTCGCCATGCACCTGCGTAATGCCCAACTGCGCCGCCACCCCCTTGGCCGTGGTGATACCGTCACCGGTTGCCATAATAATTTCAAGGCCGGCGGCGCGCAGGCTGGTTAATGCTTCCGGCGTGCTGGCTTTGATCGGGTCGGATACCGCCAACAAGCCAATCAATTGCCAGCCATTGCCTGAGTCCGCGATTTTTACCCCGGCCACTTTCGCCCCGGTGATTTTCGCCAAATACATCACGCTGGCACCTTGCGAGCGCAAGCTTTCGGCTTGCTGATTCAGGCGCTCAAGGGGTACGCCAATTTGCTGCATCAGTGCGCCACTGCCCAGCGCATACTGCTGTGCGCCAAGCCGCCCTTGCACCCCGATTCCGGAACCGGATTCAAATTCCTGTGCTGGCTCCAGCGTTAATTTGGCGGCCCGCGCCGCGCTGACAATGGCGCTGGCCAAGGGGTGTTCGCTGCCTTGGTTCAGGCTGGCCGCGATTTGCAAGATTTGTTCCGAAGTATAGCCCTCATCGGCGATGGCGCATTGAAACCGGGGGTGGCCTTCGGTCAGGGTGCCGGTTTTATCGATGATCAGGGTATCAATTTTGCACAGGTTTTCAATGGCGGCGGCATCGCGAAATAAAATGCCTTGGGTGGCGGCGCGGCCACTGGCCACCATGATCGACATTGGCGTGGCCAGGCCCAGCGCACAAGGGCAGGCGATGATCAGTACCCCGACCGCGTTGATCAAACCATAGACCCAGCCCGATTGCCCGCCAAACCAACCCCAGGCAAAAAACGTCAGCACGGCGATACCCATGACCGCCAGCACAAAATACCCGGCTACCGCATCGGCCATGCCTTGCATCGGTGCGCGCGTGCGCTGCGCTTGCGCTACCATTTGCACGATTTGCGCCAGCATGGTGCTTGAACCGATCCGCTCCGAACGCATCACCAGCGCGCCCTGAATATTCAAGGTGGCACCGATGACTTTATCACCGGCTTGCTTGCCGACGGGCAGTGCTTCGCCGGTGAGCATGGCCTCATCAATGGTGCTACTGCCTTCGGTGACCACGCCATCGACCGGCACTTTTTCTCCGGGGCGAATGCGCAGCAAATCACCGACATGGACGTGGCTGATCGGAATATCCTGTTCGCTGCCATCGGGCGCAATTTTGCGGGCGGTTTTCGGGGCCAGTTGTAGCAGCGATTTAATGGCAGCGGAAGTTTGCGAGCGTGCCTTCAGTTCCAGCATTTGGCCCAGCAAGGTGAGTGAAATAATCACGGCCGCCGCCTCAAAATACACCGCCACCCGGCCCATGCTGATAAACGATGGCGGAAACAGTTGCGGGGCGAGGGTGGCAACCACGCTATACACAAACGCCACCCCGGTGCCGATACTGATCAAGGTCCACATATTGGGTTCGAGCAGCATGATCGACTTTGCGCCACGCACATAAAACGGTGCGCCAGCCCACAGCACCACCGGGGCAGAAATCAGCAATTCAACCCAGCTTTGCTGGTTGCTGGAGGGCATCAAGGCCGGCCCTTGCAGTTGATGGCCAAACATGGCCAGCACAAACACCACCAGGGTCAGCGGCAGCGTGAACCAAAAGCGCCGGGTAAAGTCGCGCAGTTCGGGGTTGTCGTCATCGGCCAGCTCGGGCATGACGGGTTCGAGCGTCATGCCGCACTTGGGGCAATTGCCGGGCTGGTTTTGCCGTACCTCGGGGTGCATCGGGCAAGTATATAGCGTCGCCTCGGGTGCAGATGTTGCCTGCGCCGCTGATTCTGCTACTGGCTCTGCTGTGGCAGCATGATGGTGATGATGGCTGCATTCGGCATTGTTGGTTTTGACAGCTTGATCCATGATGCTTCCCTCCGGATGGGTTTTAGCTTGATTGGGCTGCGGGTGAAAATCGCGGCAGAAAACGCGGCGTGCGGGTGGCGTAAGCTTGCCAGACACGGCCAAACTGCGCCGCCATTTCCGCTTCTTCAGTTTTCGCCAGCCGCGCATACATGAAGAGCAAAATCGGAAACATGATCAGCGTCAACAAGGTTGGCCATTGCAGTAAAAAGCCAAACATGATGAGAACAAACGCAATGTATTGCGGATGGCGAATCCGGGCATACGGGCCAGTGCTGGCCAGTTGCTGGTGACGTTGGGCAAAATACAGCACTTGCCATGCATTGGAGAGTAGATAAAAGCCGAAAGCCAGGAAAATTGCACTGGCAATGTGCAAAAAGCCAAAGTGCGGATCGCCTGTGCTGCCCAGCAGGGTTGACCAAAGATGCCCGGAATTATGGGCCATTAAATCCAGGCCCGGATAGCGGGTTTGTAACCAGCCGGCCAGTAAATAAATCGTCAGTGGGAAGCCATACATTTCAGCAAACAGTGCAACAATAAAGGCAGAAAACGCGCCAAAACTGCGCCAGTCACGCCCGGTGTGCGGTTTGAAAAACGTAAAGGCAAAGAAGATAAAGATGGCGGAATTGAGTAACACCAGGCCCCATAGCCCATACGCGGATTCACTCTGGTTCATAATCTGCTCCTTATTGAGTGCGTTCGGATTGGGGTGTGGTCGGTACGCTTGACTGCTTCGGCGTAGCATCATCCTGCTGACCATGCTGATGATGGCTATCATGTCCATGACCATGATGCATAAACACATGCATCAAGGGGCAGGCCAGTAGCAACAGGTAAGGCAATACACTGAGCGTGTGGGCCAAGTGTTCGGTGAGTAAAAAATAACCCGCCACCCCACCTAAAACCAGTAAGCCAACGGCATAGCGCGAACCCCAAAAACGAGTGTGTTCCGGTGGGTTGGGTTTCATGGCAGTGACTCCTTATTTTTCGCCAGCTTGCATACGATCCATCATCATTTGCATCATGGTTTCCATCATCTCCATGCGCTTTTCCATCATTTGGTGCTTATCGGCCATATTCGCCGGCATATTCCCTGCCATATTCGCCCCGTCTTTTTTCATGCCGCCCATTTTCATGTCGGCCATCATGCCCATGCCTTCTTTCATCGCTTTCATGTGGTCAGCCATCAGGGCCTGGCGTTCTTCCGGGGTTTTGGCGGCCATCATTTTTTGGTGCATCTCGTGCATGGCTTTCATTTTGTCAGCCATCGGATCTGCCATCTTGGCATCGGCTTTGCTTGCCTTGGCAGGCTTGGCCGCTGCTGATGCCATGGCTGAGCCGGATGCACTGGGGTGATGGGCTTTGTGTTCGTCCTTGTCTTGCGCCAAAACATGGGTGCTAAAAATCATGCAGGCGGCGAAGAATGCGATATTGAAAAATTTCATCATGAGTCCTCTAATTTTGATTATAAAATGCACACAAATTTAATTATACTCCTGTATTAAAGTTAGTGTTTGATTTAGATCAAATATAAATAGAATAGCTTTGAGTGAGGCGTGATGTGGCCTGGCCTACTTATCGGGTTCGATCTCGCTCGCCGTCATCTTGCCGTTTTCATTGCTGGCTTTAAACTTGATTTTGTCATTGGCTTTGAGTTTGGCCAGCATGACTTTGTCCTTGGTCTGAAATACCATGGTCATGGCGGGCATGTCGAGGTTTTTAATTTCGCCATGTTTGATGGTGATTTTTCCGGTATCAGGATCGATTTTGCGAATTTCACCGGCGACCAGTTGCGTCGCTGTGGCTGCGCTGGCACTTACGCCTGCGCTGCTGCCGCTACTTGCCACTGCGCTGGCGCTTTGTGCCAGGCTTGGGGCAGCGTGCAGGGCGGCCATGACGCAGGCGGCACTGATCAGCAGGGAGGATAAATGTTTCATGATGCAACTCCTTAAAAAGTAATTAATTAAAAGTGATTATTTGGCTGGGGTGACGCTGATTTTGCCGGTCATGCCGGCCTGGTAGTGTCCGGCAATCAGGCAGGCGAAATCGAATTCGCCGGCGCGGTTAAAAGTCCAGGTGATGCGCCCGGTTTTGCCCGGTGGCACATGTGCCATATACGGTTCGCTATGTTCCATATTGGGAAACTTGAGCATCAGGGCGGCATGTTCTTCCAAATCTTTTTTACTACCAATGACAAATTCATGCAAAATTTTGCCCTGGTTTTTGAGTGCGATGGTGACCGTTTCACCTTGCTTGACGCTGATTTTGTCGGGCGTAAAGCGCATTGTGTCGGCCATGGTGAGGTTGATGGTACGGCGCGCCTGCTTGGCTTGCCCGCCAATGCCAAAGTCTTTTTGTTCTTTGATGACAGGGCCGGCTTTGTCATGTTGTTTGCCGTGGGCCGTGGCCAGGCCCGGTAGCAGGCTGCTGGCCGAAAATAGCAGGATGGGGAGGATGGTCAGATTCAATTTCATGATGATACCTTTGTAAAGTGGTGAGATGGATTAATGGCCGCCATGCCCTGTGGGCTTGCGTACCTGTACTTCAATTTCTTTGTGCGGCATGGCTTGGCCAGGTTTACCGGCCGGGTTGGCCGGGTTGGTTTGGTTGGCTGTGGGCTGGGCCGGTGCATTCACTGCCGGCGGCATCGCACCAGTGTATTCGTAAGCGATACTGCCTTTGGGGTGTTTGAACCAGCCGGGGTCGGAATAATCGCCCGGTTTTTGTTCTTTACGCACCTTCACCACGGTAAACATGCCGCCCATTTCGAGCGAACCAAACGGGCCGTCGCCACTCATCATGGCAATGGTATTGTCGGGTAGTGGCATTTCCATCTCGGTCATATCGGCCATGCCGCGCTCGCTCATGGCCATATAGTCGGGCACCAGATCGGTAATTTTTTTAGTCAGGCCGCGATGGTCCACTCCGATCATGGTGGGCACATCGTGGCTCATCGCATTCATGGTGTGATGGCTTTTATGGCAGTGAAACGACCAGTCGCCTTCTTCATCGGCCAAAAACTCAATCTGGCGCATCTGGCCGACTGCAATATCGGTGGTTACCTCGTACCAGCGGCAACTCTTGGGGGTGGGGCCGCCATCGGTGCCGGTAATCAAAAATTCGTGGCCATGCAAGTGGATCGGGTGATTGGTCATGGTCAGATTGCCGATCCGGATGCGCACCTTGTCATTCTTGCGCACATTCAGTGTATCAATGCCGGGGAAGATGCGGCTATTCCATGACCATAAATTGAAATCATTCATGGTCATGATTTTCGGGGTGCGGCTGCCGGGGTCAATGTCATAGGCATTGAGCAAAAAGCAAAAATCGCGCTGCACTTCATCAATCAAGGGGTGGCGGGCTTTGGGGTGGGTGACCCACATGCCCATCATACCCATCGCCATTTGCGTCATTTCATCGGCGTGTGGGTGATACATAAACGTACCTGGCCTCCTGGCGGTAAATTCATACACAAAAGTTTTGCCGGGCGCAATGAAAGGTTGGGTTAAGCCGCTAACCCCATCCATGCCATTGGGCAAGCGTTGGCCGTGCCAGTGCATGCTGGTTTGCTCGGGTAATTTGTTGGTAACAAAAATACGCACCTTGTCGCCTTCCACCACCTCAATTGTGGGGCCGGGCGACTGGCCGTTGTAACCCCATAAATGCGCTTTCATGCCAGGGGCCATTTCGCGCACCACCGGTTCGGCCACCAGATGAAATTCCTTCACGCCCGCATTCATGCGCCATGGCAGGGTCCAGCCATTGAGCGTCACTACCGGGTTATATGGGTGGCCAGAATTGGGCACCAGTGGTGGCATGGTGCCGGCTGACGTTTGGATCACCGCTTCCGGCAGCGTTGCCAAGGCGGATCGGCTAACGCTGGACGCGGCCAGCGCCCCGCCGGCGATGCCAGCCAGTTTAAAGAAATCGCGGCGCGATGGGGTGGCTGAATCGTTTTTTGCGGAATGGTTGTTTGAATCGCTCATTGCATACTCCCTGTCATCATATTGCCTGTCATACTGGTTTCGCCCATCATGGCAGGCGCGCCGACAATCGCCGCTTGCAAGGCCGCATCGGCCAGCCAAAAGTCTTGTTCGGCATTAATTTCGCCGATGACGCTGGTGATCTGTTCGCGTGCATCGGTCAATACTTCGAACACGCCCGAGAGCATGCCGTTGTAGCGCAAAATATTTTCATCCAGAATGATTTTGCGCAGTGGCACGACTTCGTCGCGGTAATGCAAGGCAATGTCGTGGCTGGTGCGGTAGGCGGAATACTGTTCGCGCAGTTGCGAGTTGGCGGCGCGCAGCGTGGCTTGCAGCCGATTGGCGTGCATTAAGGTTTGCGCATTCATGGCGGCGCGCTGGTTTTCGCCCGGGTCAAACAGCGGCAGGCGCACGCCAATTTCATAGCCACGCCCGGCGTTGCGCGCGCCAGTTGGGTCGAAGCGGGTGTCGCGGCGCAGGCCCAATTCAAGGTCGGTCAGGCTGGCGGCCAGGTTCGAGCCTTGTTCTTTGCTGGCCGCCTCCAGCGCGGCTTGCGCCATGCGAATGTCCAGCCGCGCTTCGGACGCACTGGCGTTGACGCTGGCGGCATCGCGTGCGCTGGCGGGTAAGTCCGGCAGGCGTTGCGGCAGGCGCATTTGCCCGGCTTGGGTGTCATCCAAACCCAGTGTACGCACCAATTCTTCCCGCGTGGCCGTAACATGGTGCTGGCTGGCGGCCAATTGGGTGGCGGCATCGGCATAAAACACTTGCTGGCGTACCCGCATCAGTTTGCTGAAGTTGCCTGCCGCCTGCATGCGGCGCGCCAGTTCGGCGCTGGCGGTGGCACTGTCAAACACTTGGCGCGCGTAGGCCAGGGTTTGCTGCGCTGCCACCGCGCGCACCCAGGCCTGGCGCACCTGGGTGACCTGGCTGATCACTTGCGCGGCCAAATTCAATTGCGCTTGCTGCATGCGACGCTGCGCGATTTGCTGGCGTTGCGGCAGTAGCAGTAAATCCAGTAAACCAAACGACAAGGTACGCTCAATCGCCAATTCGCCCCCACCTTGCAGGCGTGACCAGAGCAGTAGCGGGTTGGCAATTCGGCCCGACTGGGCGGCGTGGGCCTGGTTGGCCCAATGCTCGGCCAGCATGGCTTGCAGGGCCGGGCTATTGCGTAAGGCCAGTTGCACCGCATCGGCCTGTTGTAATGGCTGTTGCAGCAAGTTGGTGGCGGCCTGGGCTTGCGTGGCGCGCTGTTCGGCATTTTGGGCCAACTGCAAATTGCCTTGGGTGAAGGCGGCGGTTTCGCGGTTGGCTTGTTCAATCGATTGGTCGATATTATTGCTGGCGCAGCCAGTGAGCAAAGTGAGCAAAGTGAGCAAAGTGAGCAAAGTGAGCAAGAGCGGGGCGGTGCTGGCTGTGAGCCAGCGGCAAGGGTGGGCGCGGTTCATGGTTGGCCTCCGTGCGCGGCTGCCACACCGGGTGGGCAGTTTTGTGGTTGGGTCATATTGGCAGCCGTGCTGGCAGATTCCGGCGCGCGTGCCTCGCGTGCCAGTGCGCGCCAGCCGCCCGCTTGTTGCACGGCATCATTGCTTTCACGCCATGGGGTGACGGTTTGCTGGTTGAGGCGTTGGTATTGCGTGAAGATGGAACAATAGCGCACGTTGCCGGTTGGCGCAGTCTTGCTATCGGAATTGGCGGTGGCGGTAGTGGCGGTAGTGGCGTTGGCAGAGTTGCTGGCCGTGGTTTTGCTGCTTTGCCCGGCAGGCGTACTGGCGTTTTGTGCCATGCAGACGGGCATCACCAGGGATAACAGGCATAACAGGCCAGCGCGCCATGTCAGGTGCCATTTGGGGTGGCAATGAAGGTGTGAAAACATAAAGTCCTCGCAGAAGAATAGAATCAAACCGGCGTGCGAAAGCACGTTGGTACTGAGTTGGTATTAAATTGGTCTAAATTGATATTGACGAGAATGGCAGCTCAGGCGCGCGGAGGACGTTCCAGGCTATGGACGGGGGCAATGGGTAGCGCCAGAATCGGCGCAGGGAATTCGACGCCATGGCCGCTTGCGGCAGGTGTAAAGCCAAGGTCGTTGGTGATGACGTTAAAATTGGCGCTGATGCAATGCTGGGTGCAGTGCTTGCAGCCCGGCATGTCGGCTGAAGCGGCATCAGTCACATCATTTGCCATCTGATTTGTTTGATCCACGTTGGCAGTTTGGCCGCTGCCATGGTGCGCTTTAAGCATTTCCAGTTCGCTCATACCGCAGCGCGAGGTGCCGTCAAGGGTTGCGCTACTCGCAGCAAAGCCTTGCAAGGTAATTGCAATCATGAGCAGAAAGCTTAAGCAGCAGCGGATGAGGTAGGTATTCATGGCTACGTTATAGCATATTTTTAGAAATTCGACCATGCGTCAGCTTGAATATGGCAAAATAAACGCTATTTCTTTTATCCGGAGTCATGCAATGAATTATTTAAATCCTGTGGGCAAGTCGATTCAAGCTGGCATGCTGGCGCTGCTGGCGATGTTATGGTTAACTTCTTTTGGTGCCTGGGCTGGAGATGCCGCCTCGGCCAAGTCTGCCGGGTCTACCGGGTCTGCCGGGTCTGCAATCGCCAGTGCGGTGGTGGCAGCCACGCCGGGCAGCAATGGCGAAATTCGCCAGTGGTATAACGATCAGGTTGGCATTATTCCCGCCGAAGACAAAAAGTGGCAACAGCAAGGTTTAACGCCCGAGCAACGCGCACACCGCGCGTATGAGATCCGCCACGGTGCACGGCTGAAAGCGCGCGAATTCATGCAAAACAAGGCTGAGGTGAGCTCCCTGCAGGC
>JBKJLF010000748.1:0-3231 GCA_046597185.1 Burkholderiaceae bacterium
TCTACTATTTGTACTTTGGTGAATTCCGGCAACGACCCGGCCAACCCAGATTTCATCCGCACCGTCAGCCAACCGCCAAGATCAACCTTGTTCACATAAAAAATCTCACCCGGCTTACGAAACAAATCCAAAATAAACATTGCTATTCCCTATTTTCATTCAATAAAATTTACCTTTCGGCAATATAAATCATCTAGCGAAGAATGGCAATTAAAATCATCATTTCATCAGCAAGCGTTTTATTGTTGATAATTGGCAACCTGCTGTCGTGTGTGGCACTGTCACTCATACATGATGTTGCTTAATGGAAGTGTAAGGGCAGCTTATTATATCAAGCTGCCATCTGCATGCTAGTTCTTTTATTCGGCCACCAAGCCGCATTTGCGCTAACGTGCGTGACGCCTATCTGGCGGGCAAGCCCATGCAGGCGCGCGCCTTGCTCATGTCCATGCAACCCGTCTTTTTACC
Organism: Burkholderiaceae bacterium; assembly: GCA_046597185.1. Classification (GTDB taxonomy): domain Bacteria; phylum Pseudomonadota; class Gammaproteobacteria; order Burkholderiales; family Burkholderiaceae_D; genus CAMBDR01. Next base: position 469 of record JBKJLF010000748.1, read on the forward strand.
CCGGTATTCGTCCGCCAAGGCTTGCATGCACGCGGCCTTGTGCTCGGCGTCGGCTAGCCGCGCCTTGCTGATAGGGCGGCCCGCCTTGCTGATTTTGGCGAGTTCGATCCCGACTAGGTATTTATTGTATAAATCCCCATCCACATCTTCTGCAAAAAATGCGGGTAACAGGCAAGTACCCGTTGACTTGCCCTTTTCATCAAAAAACTCCGTGGCAGTCGCATAGCCCAGCAAACCTGCTTCGCCTGCCTGAAGACGCGCGTAGGCGGTGCCCGCATTGTCGGAAGACAGTTCGTAAGCTTCGTATGCTTTGGAATATTGCTTTGCTGCAAAAAATTTATCGCCCTCGCGAATAAGATCTTGCGCGTATCCCAACAGTTCCCGATAGTGTTTTGCGGTTTTCTGGTACTGCCGCGAAATACAGACGGCTCTTTCTTTTGGCGACGGATGTGTCTTATTGCAGTCAACCACGGGTGCCGCATGCAGCGCACCAGATGATAGGCAAAACCCGGCGCTGAGGATAATTGAAGTTAATTTCATGATGCTGGTGGCTTTACAATAAGGAGTTGGCCGATGGTATTGGTGCCCGGTACACGATGGCGTATCAATGCCCGATACAACGCATTCCATTTAGCCAGCGCCAACACGGTCACACAGCCGTGCGAAAGGTGCCCAACATGAATGAACCTGCTGTTGTCGCCATATTCAATAGGGAACCAAATTTGATCCGCAATGAGATCGTGTTGGGCGATCCTACGGTAGGGTGAAGTCATGTTTTTGGCATGTGGTGTTTGGGGTATTTTTATTTTATATAGACCCGGCGGCAATGGGCTGTGTCGCGGCTCGTCCTTTTTCGGCACCGTATTTAATGAAATTTGTGCCGTAACCCCTTCCACGGTTAGGCTCGCCATCTGATGGGTACGTTCCTCTCCCCTGACGATGGACTCAAAAATGGCAACTTCTTCGTACACCACCTTCACCATCACCCCAGTCTGTAACGGTGCATTCTTGCCCAAAAACATCTTTGCATTTTGTTCGCCCAAGGCAACAGTTTGACCCGTCATCTCGCCATCCAACACCTTGAACCATGTTTGATGATTCTTTGTTTCTACTATTTGTACTTTGGTGAATTCCGGCAACGACCCGGCCAACCCAGATTTCATCCGCACCGTCAGCCAACCGCCAAGATCGACCTTGTTCACATAAAAAATCTCACCCGGCTTACGAAACAAATCCAAAAGAAACATTGCTATCCCCTATTTTCATTCAATAAAATTTACCGTGCGTCAATATAAATCATTTTGCGAAAAATGGCAATTAATATCATCATTTCAGCAGCAAGCGTTTTGTTGTTGATAAACGGCAACCTAATGCTGTGTGCGGTCCTATCAACCCATGCATGATGTTGCGTAATGGAAGTGTAAGGTCGGCTTATTATAGCAAGCTGCCATCTGTATGCTGGTTCTTTTATTCATCCACCAAGCCGCATTTGCGCTAACGTGCGTGACGCCTATCTGGCGGGCAAGCCCATACAGGCGCGCAGCTTGTTCATGTCTACGCAACCTTCCTTTTTGTCCCGGTATTCGTCCGCTAAGCCTTGCATGCACGCGGCTTTGCGCTCGGCGTCGGCAAGCCGCGCCTTGCTGATAGGGCGGCCTGCCTTGCTGATTTTGGCGATTTCGATACCGACTAGGTATTTTTGGGATAATGTAACATCCATGGCCCACGCGAACCGATTAGGCAATAAACATGCCCCTGTTGATTTGAGATTTTCATCATAAAATTTGGTAGCTGTTGCAAGCCTTAACAAAACCGCTTCACCATTTTGCAGCCTAGAGTAAGCCGTACCCGCATTATCTGATGCCAATTCATAGGCATCAGCGGCCTTGTCATATTGCTTTTTTAAAAATAATGCATCGCCCTCACGGAGGTACCTTTGTGAGTACCCCAGCAGTTCGCGATGGTGTTTTGCTCTTTCTTGGTAATGCCACGAAATACACACGGCGTTTTCTTTTGGCGACTGATCAGTCTTATTGCAGGCCACGGGGGGGGCCGCATGCAGCGCGGCAGATGATAGGCAAAACCCAGCGCAGAGTATGAATGAAGTTAATTTCATAACGCTTCTGGCTTTACAATTAGGAGTTGGCCGATGTAATTGGTGTCCGGCACACGGTGGCGTATCAGTGTACGGTACAACGCATTCCATTTATCCAGCGCCAGCACGGTCACACACCCGTGCGAAAGGTGGCCAACGTGAATGAACCTGCTGTTATCGCCATATTCGATAGGAAACCAAATTTGATCTGCAATAAGATCGTGTTGGGCGACTGTACGATAGTATGAAGTCATGCCTTTGTCATGCGGGTTTTGGGGTATTTTGATTTTATACATGCCCGGCGGCAGTGGGGCATGTTTTGGCTCATCGGGGTTGGGCACTGTATTAAGCGAAATTTGTGCCGTAATCCCTTCCACGCTTAGGGTCGCCATCTGATGGGTACGTTTCTCGTTCCTGACGATTGACTTAAATAGGGCTGGCTCTTCGTACACCACCTTCACCATCACCCCAGTCTGTAATGGTGCGTTCTTGCCCAAAAATATCTTGGCATTTTGTTCGCCCAAGGCAACAGTCTGGCCTTTCATCTCGCCATCCAACACCTTGAACCACGTTTTATGATTCTTTGTTTCTACTATTTGTACTTTGGTGAATTCCGGCAACGACCCGGCCAACCCAGATTTCATCCGCACCGTCAGCCAACCGCCAAG
>JBKJLF010000147.1:0-6002 GCA_046597185.1 Burkholderiaceae bacterium
CCTCCTCGTCCAGCAACTGCGGCGGTAGGATGCGGCTGCGGCGTAAATACAAAAGGCGCTCAACAATCAAAGCGACCGCAACAATCGATGCAAGTAACAGCGGCCAAATAGGCCAACCAGCGGCAATAAGAATGGCAAACAAGAAACACTCCTGTATTAAAAAACGGCGACGAAAACAGTATCAAAAAAACAAATTACCCAAGGCGATGAAAAATACAACAAATGGTCAAACCAGCCAAACAATGCAAACCCAACAGCAAAATGGAGCGAGCCAAGAATGTATCACAAACTTGGCCACATGATATGTGGATAACGGTGTGCGCAAATTCGGGACTGCCAAGTTAAGTCATTGATTTATAATAGATTTCATCCAACTGATGAAAAAACAGGCAGAAAAAAAATTATGAAATTCGACGCCTGCCGTGCGTTTTAAGACTTATCCCCAGGTCTTGGCCTGGTTCAGGCACATTCTTGGCACATTCTCGGCAATATTTCAGTGGGATGACATTTACCCACATTGAATGGGGATAAAAGTGTGTACAAGCGCCGACCAAGTGGGCAAAGTCCATGATTTGCAAGGAGTTTTCCGCACTGCACAAAAAAAGTGCAAATTGCGTGTTTTGCCCCAAACCGGGCTATAATTTCGTCCTTATTAAAACGCGCCCTGGCTAAATTTTAGGCAGCGCCGCCGAAAAAAAAGATTCCACACAGCTTGTGTGGAGAACTGTGTGCACAAGCTGCTAAAGACTATGACAAGCGGCTGTTTTATATACGTTTTTAATCGCTGCTCATTTTTTAGGCATTTTAAAATTAGAATTTTTATACTTTTTTTGTACTACAGAGGAGAATTCAGCGATCCCCACAATCTGTGGATAACTTTGTGAGTAACCCTCGCAATGAAGGCCAAAGTGCTTGATACATAAGGGTTTTTTGGCGTTGCCCGAATTTTGAGCACAGCTAAATAATCCTTTAAAATCAATGACTTAGTAATTTTATGAAAATCGCATTGCATTTTGTGACTGTTACATGACGTTTTTCCCGAAATTGTGAACAGTTTTTCTGATGAAAGCATTTATGGCTTCTGAAATGACCTCCTCGCCGGCGATTGGCGCGCTGAATAATCCACTGAATCGCCCGGCAGTGATTAGCGTGTCTCAATTGAATCGCCAGGTCGCGCAACTGTTGGAAAAGCACATCCCTTTATGCTGGATTGGGGGTGAAGTCTCGAATTTTACGCGCGCGGCATCGGGTCACTGGTATTTCACGCTCAAAGACAAGGATGCCCAAGTTCGTGCAGTGATGTTTCGCGGCCGTGCACAATATGCACCATTTTTGCCCCGCGAAGGCGACAAAGTGGAGGTGCGCGCCACGGTTTCGCTGTACACGCCACGGGGTGATTATCAAATTAATGTTGAAGCGATCCGGCGCGCCGGGGTGGGCGACCTGTTTGAAGCGTTTTTGCAACTAAAAGACAAACTCGGGGCCGAAGGCTGCTTCGATCCGGCGCGAAAAAAGCCGATTCCGCGCTTTGTGCGCACCATTGGCATCATCACCAGCCCACAAGCGGCGGCCTTGCGTGACGTACTGGTAGCGCTGGCGCGCCGCGCGCCGCATGTGGCGGTGGTACTCTACCCCAGCCCGGTTCAAGGCACTGGCAGTGGCGAGAAGCTGGCGCAAGCCTTGAAGCTGGCCGTGGCGCGCGATGAGTGCGAGGTTTTGCTCTTGTGTCGCGGCGGTGGCAGTATTGAAGACCTGTGGGCCTTCAATGAAGAAGTGTTGGCGCGGGCGATTTTGGCCAGTACCATCCCCGTGATTAGCGGGGTGGGCCATGAAACCGATTTTACCATCGCCGATTTTTGCGCCGACCTGCGCGCTGCCACCCCCACGGCTGCGGCTGAACTCGCTGCCGTGCCGCGCGCCGACTGGCTGGCTGCCCTGCAAGCCTTGGCCCATGCCATGACGCGCGCCAACCAGCGCAAACTCAACCAGTTGCAGCAACGCCTGGACTGGGCCACGCGCCGCCTGCCCAGCCCGGCACTGTTGATCAGCCGCGAACGCTTGCGCCTGAACACGCTAAGCCAGCGTTTGCGCCAGGCGCGGCTGGCACCGCAACAGCAAGCGCGGCAGGCTTTGCAACAATTGCGCGCCCGTTTGCAAAACCAGATGCTGAAAAATCCGCAGCAGCAGGCCTGGCGCAATCAATTGCAGCAATACCAGCAAGCCATGCAGCACGCGCTGGCACTGCAACAGCAACAGCGGCGGCAGGCGTTGCATGCGCTGGCCAGCCAACTGGAGCTGCTCAACCCGCAACGCACGCTGGAGCGCGGCTATGCGATTGTGCGTGATGCCAGTGGCGAGGTGGTGCGCGCTCCCAAACAATTACGGCCAGATGAAGTATTGCAATTGCGCCTGGCTGAAGGCAGTGCGGAAGTGGGCATCGCTTCGGTGCAAACCAGTTTGGATCAGGCTGGTTAAGAAAGCAACTAAGCAAACACCTCATCCAAAGCGCGTTGCAAGCTGCCAATCACTGCGTCGGCCGTATCCAAACCCAGGGCCAGCCGCACCAGCGAATCACTGATGCCGGCAAAGTCACGTTCTTCCTGGGTTTGCTTGTAGTAGGCAAAAATGCAGGGCTGTTCGATAAAGGCATGCACGCCACCAAAGCCGGTGGCCATAAAGGCGATATCGACGCTATCGACAAAGCGCCTGGTTTGTTCCAGATCGCCATTGATCTCAAATGAAATCAAGCCACCATGCCCGCCGAGCTGATGCGCCAGTGCGGCGTGCGGGTGTGAGGCCAGCCCGGTGTAAAACACCTGTTTCACGCGTGGCTCGCTCTCCAACCATTGCGCCACAGTTAAGCCGCAGGCGTTAATGTGCTGCATGCGCAGTGGCAAGGTCTGCATACCCGCCAAAATGCGCGAAACATTACCCGATTCACAAATCGAGCCATTTACATTGCGCAGCGCCTTGATACAGGCAATTATTTCACGACTACCCGCCACCGAACCCGCCATGGCATTGGTATGGCCGCCGATGTATTTGCTGAGGCTGTGGATCACCAGATCGGCACCGCATTGCGCTGGTTTCAGGTTGATCGGGGTGGCCACCGTCGAATCCACCGCCAGTAAACAGGTAGCGGGCAACATCTGGCGTAGCGCGGCAATATCGGCCATCAATAAATGCGGGTTACTGGGTATTTCCAGCAATACCAGCCGGGTTTTTAAACTCACCGCCTTTGCAACTTGTTGCAAAACACTGTCCGCGCTGTGCAGATCGGGGCTGATTGCCCTGGTTTGAATACCGTAATTTGGCAAATAATTTTTGCACAGGGTTGAGATGTTGCGATAGCCCTTGGCAGAATAAATCACTTGTTCGCCCTGCTGGCAAAGGGCCAATATCATGTTGAAAATCGCCGCCATGCCACTGGGGAATACCGCTGCTGCGGCGCAGCCATCCAGTGCTGCCATTTGCTGTTCCAATAATTCCCAGCCAAAATTATCATAGCGCGCATAACGGGCTTGCCTGCCCACGCCATTGTGGTAATCGATCACAGCCTGGGAATTTTCGAAATAATAGCTGGCCGAAACGGCCATGGCGGGTACAACCGGATGCTGGAAATCTTCTTTCTGCGTCTTATTCATATTGCCTCCAAAATTTTTCCAGAGAAATAAATATTTTCCATAGAAATTATATAGGAGTACAAGGTGGGCAAGATCGATTAATCCACCAAATAGCCACACTCAAAACGCCCCCACTGTACTCGGACGTTCACGGCAAGGCTGGTCGCGCCATGGTCAAGGCCATCATCGAAGGTCGCACGATAAGCGAGATTCTTGATCTGGCTGGAAAGTTGCGCGCAACCCGTGAGGAATTGTTCGAGGCGCTGCAACCGGAAGAGTTGGGCGGCCCACATCTTTTCGTGATGACGGAAATCATGGCCCACATTGAGGAGCTTGAGGCACGCATGGCCCATTTCGAACAGGCACTGCTCCAAGGTCTGACCGCCTGGCAGCCGCAACTGGTTCTACTCCAGACCATTCCCGGTATCGACCAGATGGGTGGCGCGCTGTTGCTGGTGGAGACCGGTGCCGACATGGACAGCTTCGGCAGCGCCGAGAGGTTCGTTTCGTGGGTTGGGATTTGTTCTGGCAACAACGAGAGTGCAGGCAAGCGCAAAAGCGGGAAAACCCGCAAGGGTAATTCTTGGGTGCGCCGTCTGCTCTGCGAGTTCGCTCAAGCGGCCGCCCGCAGTCGTTGCGCGCTGAAGGACAAATTTGCGGCCCTGAGCATGCGCAAGGGACACAAAAAATCCATCGTGGCACTCGCGCACAAAATGCTTCGCATCATTTTTTCTATGCTAAAAAAACAATACGCCATATCAGGACCGAACCGTGGACTACGAGGCATTAAGCGTCAAGCGCAATGCACCGCGCTGGATCAGGATGCTGATGAAGCACGGATTCATTCCTAATAATGCGTAAGGTTTTTTAGCGGCTATCAACCAATTTTTCCCGATCTTGCGTTTCGGCCAGCGGCAGGTCAGATATTGTTACGGCTGCCCGGGGGTGTCTTTTACGCTAACGGCATTGCTTGCCGTCGCCATGTCCGCGTACCCGTAGTAGACATGTATGGGTTGACAGTGCCGCACACGGCAGTAAGATGCCGATTATCAACAACAAAACGATTGCTGATGAAATGATGATTTCAATTGCCATTTTTTGCTAGTTGATTTATATTGGCGCACGGTAAATTTTATTGAATGAAAGAAGCGGTAGAAATGTTTATTTTGAATCTAAGCCACAAGCCGGGGGAAATTTTATACGTGAACAAGGTCGATATCGGCGGTTGGCTGACGGTACGGATGAAATCTGGGTTGGCCGGGTCGTTGCCGGAATTCACCAAGGTACAAATAGTAGAAGTGAAGAATCATAAAACGTGGTTCAAGGTGTTGGATGGCGAGATGAAAGGCCAGACTGTTGCCTTGGGTGAACAAAATGCAAAGATATTTTTGGGCAAGAACGCACCGTTACAGACTGGGGTGATGGTGAAGGTGGTGTACGAAAAGATTGCCTCATTTAAGTCAATCGTCAGAAAAGAAGAGCGTATCCATCAGATGGCGACCCTAACCGTGGAAGGGGTTACGGCACAAATTTCATTGAATACAAAACCGAAACCAGGGGAACCCGAACACATCCCATTGCCACCGGGCTTATATAAAATCAAAATACCCCAAAACCCGCATGACAAGAACATGACTTCATACTATCGTGAACGCGACCAACACGATCTTATTGCAGATCAAATTTGGTTTCCAATCGAGTATGGCGACAACAGCAGGTTCATCCACCTTGGGCACCTTTCGCACGGTTGTGTGACCGTGTTGGAGCTGGCTAAATGGAATGCGTTGTATTGGACACTGATACGCCACCGTGTGCCGGGCACCAATACCATCGGCCAACTCATTATTTCGGCGGCAGAAGCAGAATGAAAATAATCCCATTTCTCGTCTGTTCATGGCTTGGGCTGCATTGCCCTGTGCTTTACTCGGCCCCTGTTGCAAATTTGTATAAATCGCACACGCCGCCTAAAGAAATTGCTGCCAGTATTGAGGTTGACTACCAAACGGCAAAAGTACACTCCCCGGATTTATTAAAATACGCGCAAGATCTTATTCGTAAAGGCGATAAATTTTTTGCAGCAAAGCAATATTCCAAAGCATACGAAGCTTACGAACTGTCTTCCGACAATGCGGGTACCGCCTACGCGCGCCTTCAGGCAGGCGAGGCAGGTTTGCTGGGCTATATAACTGCCAAGGAGTTTTTTGATGAGAAGGGCAAGTCAACGGGCGCTTGCCTGCCACCCGCATTTTTTGCAGAAGGTGTGGATGAGGACTTATACAACAAATACCTAGTTGGTATCGAACTCGCCAAAATCAGCAAGGCGGGCCGCCCTATCAGCAAGGCGCGGCTAGCCGACGCCGAGCACAAGGCCGCGTGCAT
>JBKJLF010000231.1:0-3366 GCA_046597185.1 Burkholderiaceae bacterium
AGAAACCTTACGCTGCGCAATGTTTCGTTATCCATCAAGGATCAACTCAGCCTGTTATGCCAACGCGGCGTGGTGGCGATGACCAACGATGGCGTGGACTTGTATGGCGTTAGCCTGGCGGTGCAAATGGGGGGCCTTGCTCAACTTGCAAAAAAGCGGCCAGTTGGCGCAATGGGTAGCCGTGGCAACTTGGCAGGATGCGTAAAGAAAATCAATCATGATCGATTTTTCACCTGCGTCACAAGACAAGTTTGCGGTGTGGAAAATCGATACTAGAAAGGCGTTACATTAGGTAAAAACAGGCGAGATTGAAAAAGCGATTCCAATTTTGCGAAATGAGTGGACTTCATTACCAGGCACCCATCAATCCAACATGACAATGGCTGAGGCGCGTACCAAGTTTGACCAATATGTCGAGGAGTTCAAGCAGCCATGAACGATCAGAAAGTGGCGTTTGCCATCGCGGCAGTGCTACTGCCATGTTGCTTGGCGGCAGCGCCGATGAATATCACGCCAGGCACGGCGAGCTTGCAATGCGCCCATACCCGTTTGAATGCCACCGCACATTGTTTTGATGTGGACAATGCTGCCAGCCAATGCATAAGTCAATCGCTTATTCTGGAAAATTTGACGAGCGGCGAGAAGAAACCCTTGCCACAAGGCGGCAAACTGGTGCATGTGCCGTTTGTCAAAGGGCAAAAGGTACTTGATGCGGTCGTGACCTCTTGGGCGTGCATCACTGCAAAAACCGGTAAACAATTCATTTATTTGTTGCACACTTGCAAGGCGGGCGATGGCAATAAGGTATTTTGCGCACGCGGGAACGAGGAGTTTGATAGCCTGTTTGCCTTGGATGGCACCGAATTGACAGCGCGCGCACGCGCAATGACGACACAACGCAAGAAGTTGAATCAACGGCTCGGTTTGGCGTTAATTTTAGCGGAGGGCGTACAATTGGATGAAGTAGCGTACAAGGAATGATTGCCCTGACGGTGTTGCAAACCTTGTAAAAAGATAACTCAAACAATTCATGGGCAGAACTGTTCGCATGCCTGATGAAAAAAACTGCTATCATGGCTGCATTCAACTTGCATTCAAAGGTGCAATCATGACGACGATGAGTATCCGTGGAATAGACGATGAGGTAGTAAGCCGCCTAAAACAGCAGGCAGCACAAGAGCGAACCAGCTTAAATAGTCTTGTGTTACGTTTATTGCAAGGCGACGTGGCGCAAAAAACGCAAAAATTTGACGATTTGGATGCACTGGCTGGAACTTGGAATGAGGCCGATGAGCAGGCGTTTTTGCAAGCCACGGCTGGGTTTGATGAAGTTGACCCTGCGCTTTGGAAGTAAGCCATGCGCCAAATTGCACTTGATACTAACGCGTATGTGGCATTTAAGCGCGGCGATGCCAGCGTGGTCGGGGTGTTGCAGCATGCGCCCAGTATTTTAGTTTCAGTCACCGTAGTCGCTGAATTGTTGGCTGGTTTTGCCAATGGTGGGCGTGAGAGTGCCAATCGCGGCCAATTGAGCCAATTCTTAAACACATCGCGGGTCACGCTGGTCAACAGTACACCCGCAACCGCAGATTACTACGCCCTGGTGTATGCCGCGTTGCGCCGCAAAGGCCAACCGATTCCCACCAACGATTTGTGGATTGCCGCAAGTTGTTTGGAGCATGGCGCGCCATTACTCACCTTTGATGCGCACTTTAGCCATATTGATGGCTTGCGAGTCGGTACGCAAGTGGATGATTTTATGCTTTGATTTGCCCTTGCGCCCTTGCGCCCTTGCGATACGCATTTGGGTGAATTGCCTATTTATGCTAACTTGCACAAGCTAATCAGGCCGCGCAACAATTCGCAAAAGCCAGCGAGGGCCACCCCATGAATGTGATGTTTGAAAGCATAGGCGACCTGGCCATCACCGCGCATGTGCTGGGCGGGGCCGTGATGGCGGCTTGCCCGAAAGAGGGCGTGATCGACATTAACCATCAAGTATTCAACCATCCGGGGCTGTATGTGGTGGATGCCAGCGCGATTCCGGCCAATGTGGGGGTGAACCCAAGTTTAACGATCACCGCCATTGCCGAGCGTTTCGCGCAGCGCTTTGCGGCGAAAGAATCGGGGGCGTGACTTGCATTTTGACAAAAAGCCTGTTTTCCAATAATGCCATTGTCGTCCCCAACCTAGCACCCCATTTGCTGCAATGCCGCTTTTTTTGGCAATAACGCCACGCCTGTCTTTTTTGAAATCTCTTTTTGAACACGCATTAAATTCGGAAAGCTGTAGCGTTTGCAGAGCGTGTTATCCAAAACGTCGCCGGTCAGGACGTTGACGGAATAGGTACCCAATACATCAGTTGCGGCTGCTTTTGGCGTGTCGTAGGTCAATGCAAAATCATAGTAGCCCGGATGAATCGGGTTGCCGTGACTATCGCTAAGGTCATCGTCGATGTACATTCCCTCCTTGGTGAGTTTAAATTTTAGGTGCTTCAATACGACAATCAAAACCTGTTTTGCTTGTTGCTTGCTTAGGCCACTTTTTGTAACTTGCTCATTTGCAAGCAAGCCCGTTTGCGCATTTGCGGCGCAAGCCAAGAATGCCGTTGTCAAAAGCAGCTTGCGGGTCATTTTACGCATCCCATCCGCGCCTTTACCTTTTTGATTGCTTGAACCAAGAAAGCGGCATAACCATCACGTCCGCCGTTGGCAGAGCTGCCGCTATTGAAATGGGCTTTAATCAACGCTTCCGCAAAATCTTGGGGATTGGATTTGCCCTTGATTGCTGGCCCGAATCGTATAAGAAATGATTGGCCGCTTTGATAAAAAGAGGAAAACTTCGCCACCCTTACTTTGCTGTTACCTCTCGCAACATCTTCGCCAATTTGCAAGGGCGCAGGCGCGTGCATTGAGAAAAAATTGTTATTGTCCTTTGCTATCCGCCCAACGCCATGTTGGCTTTCATGCGCGGCGAGGCCCAGGATATTTTCGGTTGGGACATTGTATTGCTTGGCAAGTAGTTCTGCCGCGTTTCGATGTTTCGCGACGAATTCAACGGCGACTAGGACTGTGCATGGGTCTGACATGTGATTGCTTTCTTGGTTAAAAATGGGTATGCTAAACGTCGAGTTGGCATTAGGTGTTTTCTGTGTTCGCGTTTCAGGCGATAGTTGTATGTATTAATCCTTTATTTCCGAAGCACCTGCAAAACCCCACAAATGTGCGGTGATTTTACGTGAAATTTAATACTACATGCTCCGCGATTTTTAAGCAATGGTGGAACGTGATTCAAGGTGAATTAATTCTAATATTGAAGGATGAGGTTTGGCTTCTAGAAAAGAGAAATAGGGGACAGACCGTTCGC
>JBKJLF010000334.1:0-3084 GCA_046597185.1 Burkholderiaceae bacterium
CTTGCTACGCGTCCAAACGGTTTCACATGATTGCGCCATCGGGCAAGCGCTCTTTGAGCAAGTGGTACAGCCCATTGAAGTGGATGGACAACATGCTTGGGCATTGCACTTCGACAATCCCCGTGCGCAAGCACTATTCCAGGCATTGACCATGTTTAGTTTGCAGCCCAACGGCTTCGATAATCACCAACTGCGTGATTCCATGGCACAGTTACTTGGCGATGGCCGTTGCACTATCCACCTGGCCGAATGACTTATGATCTGCGTCGTTTGCGTTTGCATGGACTGATTCAACGTATTCCACATAGTCACCGCTATCAGGTTACCGACATCAGGTTACGCGTAGCCATGTTCTTTTCGCGTACCTACATTCATCTGATTTGCCCAACGCTGTCAAGCATCGCGCCCAATGCACCAACCACGGGGTCAGCCTTGCAGAAGCGCTTTTATCATTTGCAGCATCAAATCGAAAGGCAATGTCAAAGCTTAAAAATGGCGGCATAAAATTTGATCTGTTTACATCAAATTCTGTAAGTTAAGAAGGCTAGATCCAGGTAAGAAATTTCAACAATATGGCTTGGAGGAACAGGGCGACATTGCCCAAGATTTTTATACCTTGCGCGAGGGTGGGCAAGTCAAAAGGCCGTACAATCTGACTGATTTTGCTACACTCCGCCCATTTCCATAATAGGTGCATGCCATGCAAAAAAAAGGTATCCTTTTATGCTTCATCCTGCTGATTGGTTTCACAGGTGGTGTCATGGCAAGTGAGCACATGCCACTCGCGGCCACGCCACTTGATAAGGAAATCGTCAGTGCGATCAAGCTTGGCCGCTATGCCGATGCGATTCAACTTATCCGGGGCAGCAGTTGCCCTTGCGCCGAAAAAGCGTTTTCGATGGGGGATTTCGTCTTGCAAGGCTGGGCCGATTCACAAGCCCAGCAACGACCGCTGGCACCGTTAGAAACGGGCATTGGTCTACTAGAAGAAGCGGCACTTGCCGGGCGAGCGCAAGCCATTTCTAGCTTGGCGGGACTGTTTTATACTGGCTTGCGCGATGAAGTGGGCGGGCGCGAGTTGGTAGCGCAAGATGCGGCGTTGCAAGCCTGCTGGGAGGCTGCCAAAACTAACCATGCCAAAGCACAAACCTGTGTTGCGCTGCGCACTAGCGTCAAAATTAGTCAAAAAAAATTATCATCCGTGAGATATGGTCGTCGCTTATTGTATTTCGGCGTGCTCATAAGGAAAATCACCTCTTGTGTGATGACGCGGAGGTTTGGAATAAAGAAGCAAAACGACGTGTCAACCTACACAAAAATAATCCTACATTGGCGGCACCAATTGCATGAATCACCGCCGCGGCCCATGATTCTTCAGTGCCCGCCAGCAGGGGCGACGCGCGTTTGCGAGCCAAGGCAGCCAACGCGGCACGCGCCAGTTGCTGGTATTCTGCATTCAAGTGTTGCTGGCAAAAGGCATCTGTTTTGGCAGCCAGGCTGTCGAATTTGTCTTGCATCGGCTTGGGTACGCGCTGCTGTTTATCCATTTGATTTTCCTCCAAAATGACTGGCGGCTTGCCCCGCCGGGTCTCAATGCCGTCATGCCGCATACTTGTTAAACTGTCGCCAAAGGCACGCCACCTTTTGCTTCAACCGGAAATATACACCTTCAAACAGCTTGCCAACGGGAAGTCGCTAAACCGCATTTGTACACTTTCGGCAAAATAACGCAAAAACCCGCCATAGGTTTCCAGATAGATGTTGCCCGTGATGGCCAAAATAATGCCCTCAAAGCCCACCTCCAACGGCTCCCCAAAGCGGCTGGTGGGATAGCGCAAATAGGCCGGGGTGGCGTAGGTATCGTACTGAAAGCAAACTTTTTCCTTGCGCCGGGCACGTTCCAGCCATTTGGTGAGATCGGCATCGGCCTGCAATTTGGCCAGCAAATCCTGGTAGTCGGCAATGGCCTCTTTGTGGCGGTAAAACGAGGGGTAAAATTGCGCCAGAAACGGTAATAATCCGGCTTGCAAAAGATCAGGCTTGATTGACCATTGATAACTGGCCTCATCTTCCAAAAAATCAAACAGTGCCAGTTCAGCAGGAAACTCGGCATTGATGAGTGCCGCCATCTCTGGCGGGGAAAGGGTGTGTTTGGGGGATTTGGCAATAGTCACTTTTGTGACCAAGGACAAACAAAGAGATTGGCTCATGGCAGTGTACCTCACGATTTTGGTATTAATAATGGCCCATGGTGCTGTTCTGGGCAATACTTACCTTGTTGCCAGGTATTGATTGACTTCTTCCACATCAAACTCGTCCGGGTCAAAGTCATCGCCGAGCCAATCGCGCATGTTTTCATGCTCTTCATGTTTTGGGTCCACCAGCGCTACCAACAGGTCGGCATAGCCGTATTGGCCACCGCAGTCTTCCGGCGGGCAAGCACGTGCGCCTGCCAGGCAAGTAGGCACGTGGACGCCTTCACTGGCGGGCAGGATTTTTTCCAGCACAATTTTATGCCGCCAACTGTCGCCAAAATCATATTCATAAATCATGCTCTCCTTTTCGGCGCACAACACCTTGTTCAGTTTGACGCGTGCTTCGCTTAACACCTCGTCAAACTCGCCCTCGGGTTCTCCATAGCATTGCCCGTCCACTTCAAACATATGCAGATGACCACCTTGCCAACCCATGGCACACTGCAAAAGAGAGTGCAATCGCGCCAAAGTGATATCGGCTGGCACCAGCACACGCCGCCAAATGGGCGGTTTAATGCCTTGCAAGGTCACTTTGATTTGATAGACGATGCTGATTGCTTTTCGACTCATGATGCTCTCCTCGAATATGAATAACGTACAAATAACAAAAATTAATAATTAAATTACCTCAAGCATACAAAAATACCCACAATAAGTATCCATAATATATCACTGAATTTGCGAAAATGCTTCAATACAGCAGCGCTCTGGCAGCAAAAAAAAGCCGCAATCGCGGCTTTTTTTATTCTTACCAAGCTACCAGCGGCTGCATTACATGCGTTCAAAAATCCCGGCTGCGCCCATACCCGCGCCCACGCACATGGTCACC
>JBKJLF010000393.1:0-7333 GCA_046597185.1 Burkholderiaceae bacterium
ATCGGCTAAACCATCATTCGATGTTCCGGCATCAATATAAAACTGCCCCGCCACCTTCCCTGTGGCAGCGATAACGGTATTGACCATATAACGATTATTCCACCAAAATGAGCTTGATAACCCGGCAGACTTACTAAAAACTTCCGGATGACGCCGTGCGATATAAAACGATGCCAAACCACCCAGCGATGATCCCATCAGCGCGGTATTTGCATTACCGGGCAAACTACGGAGATTCTGATCAATATACGGTTTAATGGTATTTAAGATAAACCCCTCATACTGATTGATTTTCCCGCCGCCATAAGCAGGGTCGCAACAAGGTGTTAATTCATTAATCCGATCATTGGTATTATCAATGCCAACAACAATAATTTCCTCCATTGCCCCGGTTCCGATTAAACGATTAATCGTCTCATCAACACCCCATTCAACACCGCCAAATGAAGTCGAAGCATCAAATAAATTTTGCCCATCATGCATATACAAGACCGGATAACGCTTCTGAGTATTGAGGTAATAACTGGGCGGTAGATAGATTCGCAGTGAACGATTATTTCCCAATTGCGGTGAATTAAAATTATTCACTTGAATACGTGAGCCAGTCGCCGTGCCAAAAAAAGGATAAATATCGCGCGTTGCCCCCGATTTAACCCGATAATTAGCCCCGGTTGACCAAGTAAGGTCGTTGATCAACGGCTTTACCTCAACATCCCCCGCAGTATTGGGCCACGAGGCCACCCAAATATTCCCACTTGTCCAAGTAGCCGTAACGCCTTTCGTCCACGACAATGGCGCAACACTACCACGCACACTGATTGAATTACCATACCCGGTATCGTAATGCACGCGAATGGTGGTCGCATATGCTTGTGCGCCAAAAAGAAGGAAAAAAACAAGTAAAAATGCGCCAGTACGGCGTACATAAGCAATCATATTACCTCCTGAATTTTAAATTACGCCAACTACAACCTGAATACTCACGCCATTTCAAACACCCATCGGCGGTAATGCCTGACGATTCACCTCCCAAGAACGACCCTATTCTAACAGACGTGCCACATCTTGCTCCACCTCAACACCTGACTTTTTCTGCAACAGTGTAGCCGGGAAAGCTGTGCATTTGGTGTGAAATTTATAAACGCGCGCTGTGGCGTTGCGGCGCAATTGTTATATACTGTGCTGCCGAACAGTGATTCATTCAACCTACCGGAGCCAACCATGCCGCATTCTTCCCCGCATCCCGCCCACCGTCCAATTGCCTCAGGCAGCGATACACCCGAGTTCGCCGCCACCGCTACCACCACAGCCATCTGCCCAAGCGATGCGCAGGCCGTGGATGAAATGATATGCAAAGCGGGCAGCCATGCCGCCAAACTAATCTGGATGGTGGCTTTGGCCAGCGATGCGGTGATATTCGATGTATTGCAAGAATTATGGCATGCCGACCTGCAAGCCAGCGCGGAAATACAGGAAATGAAAGCCATGCTGGATAAGTTGGCCGATCTGCCGCCCGATTTGGCGCAAAGAAGAGAAGCCATCGTACAAAGCCTGCCGCCTGTGGTGCTGGCGCAATTGGAAAAACTCAAGGCCGACACCCCCACTGCCGCGCCAGCACTGACGGTGCTGTTGGCTGATTTGCTTAGCGCCGGATTGTTAATCGAAACGCGCAAAGAGCACCCGCTGGAATCCCCCACACCCGACAGCGCCAGCGCCCCCACGCTCGCTTACGCGTGTCCGCAACTGGTGCGTGCGCGCAGCCTGGCCTTGGCTGGTGCGGATTTTGATGCCAAGCCGATCTGGCTGGCCTATGGCAAGCATGAAAATCTGGTTTGCCATGCCCTAAAAAATGCCGATATAACGGCTGCCATTGCCGCCGCCAGCCGTGCTTTTGCGTATTATATGCAAGCCGAGGATTATGGCGCAGTGGCCAGTTTTCTGGCCGCCCTGGACACCGACCAGCCAGCCGACCAGCGTTTGGCAGAAAGCTTGCTACCCCAAATGCATCCCGTACCGCAAGATATACACGACACGACAGAGGCGCGCATCGCCAGCGCCAATGCGGCCAAACATGCCGCTTTTGCCCAACACGACTGGGCTGGCGCGCTGCCGCATATTGACCTGATGCTGCAACTCAAACCCACGTTGCAGCCGCCACCCGAGGCCACGGACATGGGGGTGGATCATTTCAACCGCGCCATGGCGTTGATGCAGTTGGCGCGTTTGGACGAAGCGTGCAGCGAGCTTGAAATCTGCCTCGACATTTTTCAAGCCGAGCCAGACATGATGGGTAAAGTGCATGGCCAACTGGCCAACGTGCTGGCGCTGCAAGGTAAATTGGAACAAGCCATCAGCCACCAGCGCAAAGGTTTGGCGCTGATCGAAGCTGCGGTTAATGATCCGCCCGGTAGATTGCCCGACCCGAGAGACCGGGTTATTTCACACAACAACCTGGCGGGTTACCTGACCAGCACCAATCTGGCGCGCGATTATATTGAAGCCAGCTACCACCAAATCGCGGTCATTGCCTACAGCCTGTGCGTGCCCAAAAAGGAGCAGGCGCTACGGCGCAAATGGGCGGTGGGTGTGCTCAAGGCGCGCATCGACAGCAACAACCCCTTGATTCCGCCGCTGGCCGAGGTATTGGCCCAGGAAGCCTTTGCGCCACTGGCGAAGTGGTTGCAGCAGTGGCAGAAAGAAAACCACAGCACGATGGCAAAATTGCAGCCGCAGATTGATGAGATTGCGGCGCAGGTTTTAAAAGCAAAATAAGGCGATTTGGCGATGCGGCGACGGTGCCTATGGCACCAGCCGTAACGTCTTGTATCCATTGCTTTTAAATAAGGGCGAACCCCAGTGCGGTATTTACCGCATCCTTGACAACCGCCAAGGCAGCGTTAATTGCCCCCTCTACTAACAACAGGGAGATTCCCTCCAGCGCGAGCATTACAGCTCTCGCTGTGTTCTTTTGCATCGCGAACAATACGCTTGCTTCGGCTTCACTAATCTGGCCGCTAAGCTTCAATGTTTCAATCTGCACAAGTGTCCTGGCCAGTTTTTCAAATTCGGCCTCGGCGAAGTCTTTGATTCCAGGCCACTTCTTGTCGAACACGCCCTTTGCTGCCCCAATCATGCTGGTAAAAACCTGCTGTACGTCGATGCTTGCCATGTCTTACTCCTTTTCAGATTGTGTTTCGCCACGTTTTTTAGCGAGTTCAAGTGCAATCACTGCGCCAAGGTGCTGGTTGAATAGGCTTTGAATGGGCGCAACAACAAATCGATTTAGCGCTGCTTCACCTCGGTCACTACTGTTGGTTGTGGCACCGTTTTCGACCTTGCAATCCGATGACAAATCTATCCCGTTACTTCTTATCTTCGAAATTTGTTCTGCCGAGAGCGGCGATGTTATGCAATTTTTGTGCAGTAGTACGAGATAGGCAAGATTCGTTTTTGCCAGATCGACCTGCTCGGCTGTCAATTTGTTCTTGTAGATGCCTCCGGCGCGCACCCCCATAGCATTTAGATCAGTTAGCGCACCTTGATAAAACTTCTGCTGCGTCTTGTATTTCAAGTCATCAGCGCCAGCACTCTGTAACGAAATGAAGTACCCATCAAGCTTCTTTTGCAGTTGCTGAGCTTGACTATCAATGGTTTCGTCATAGTTAGAAACGAGATGAACTGGCGCGCAGCCACTAATTACAAGCGCCATTCCTACGAGTGCTGACAACAATGGATTCGTTGCTACTTTTGATGCCCTCTCATGGTCATTATTTTGTGGGCCATAGCGCTCGGGCACTTCTGGCAAGGGCAGCAGATCTTCCGGGGCCAGCGCATGGAGATTTAAACTTGTCATTGGGGTTCCTGTCGTAAGATTGTGCATGTGGCGAGTATGCATTTATCCGAAAAAAAATGCAAGGTCTGGTACAAGCTTGCATGGCACCAGCCGTATCGCCTGTTATTGGCCTGACCCAAACCAAAAATAACAGGAAGGGCCGCCCATTAATTGCACCACTGCCGCTCACACGCAATACCATCATGATTGCCGTCCATCTTCACGTTGGGGCAGTTCTTCAAGAAGAACGTGGCTTCGGCACAGGAAGTCATTTGTGAGCAATATGTTCGGCCATCACACTTAAAGGTCGGCGACACAGCATTTTTATTGGAATGAACCGCGACGGATTTTTGTGGCGCTGCAACGGGTTCTTGTGGGGCTGCAACGGCTTCTGGTGGAACTGCAACGGCTTCTTTTGGCGCAGCAACATTCTCTTGTGCGGCAAACCGCTGAGCGTACTCTTCGTAGCCGTATGCGGCCAAGGCGACCACAACGGCAAGTAAAACCATGCGCTCAGCAAAGCGCGAATTTTCACGCCGACCGCTTGGCTCGGGTTGTTGGATGGGGAGATGAATTAAGCGATTTGGAAACAGCAGCTTCGTTGCTCTTTTCTTTCCGTCCTTATCGGTTTCTATCTCAAAGGTGATTAATTCACCGATAAACGGCCGTTGGCCGCCTTTGGGCAAGGCTGAGACATGAACAAACACGTCAGGATTTCCACCTTTAACAGGTGAGATAAATCCAAAGCCGCGTTCATCGTTCCATTTTGCGAGAGTACCTTCGATGCGCATATATTAGGTTATCCGAGCTATCACTTGGTTAGTGGGAGCATGACCACACGGCGCACTTTGCCGAAGCTTCGCGGATCGACCCAGGGCGGCGCGCCGACGCCTTTCAACACCGCGAGCGAGGCGCTATCATCCGTTGCGCGCGCCAGATCAAGCAGCTTGGTGTAGCTCGCCGACTGATTCTCGCGGTAGCTCACCCCCTGCGCCGTGCCCAAGTAGGCGTAGAACAGTTCGGGATGCGCCTTGACCATGTGGATACCCAGGATCGAGCCCCACGAGCTGCACCATAGGATGACCTTCTTTTTGCCAAAGCGTTGTACCAGGTAGGCGGCCAGTTCGGTGCCGTCGTTGCTCAACTGCTTGATCGTCAAGGTCTCATCGGGGCCGGGTCGGCTGTGGCCGTATGTCATGCCGGCACCTCGCTGGTCCCACTGCACCAGCGTGAAGTCCTTGGCCCACGCGCCATAAACCGCATTGGCCATAGCGAACGTGGAATGCAGCAACAGCGAGGTTGCAAAGAGTACCGCGAGTTTGAGCATGATTGTTCTTCCTGTGAGTGGTGCCGGGCCTACAATTGGGGCCTGCCGCGTTTGGGCTTAATCGACGGCAAGCGGCGGCACACAGGGGATTGTATAACAGTCGATGGAACTAGCGCTAGCAAATATCAGTATTTCACAACACAATTGGTAGAAGGGTGGGGCGAGGCGCGATTTGTGGTGTTTGTTCGTCAGGCAGTACCCTTGCACAATGTTTATTTACAAACCAGATTGGGTTGGCCAGCCTTATTTTTGGAGAATTTACATTGCCGAACTTTATTTTTCAACTGGACAACATTGACAAAGCCACTGTCATATTTACAGCGAATTGTCACTATCCCGCCTTTGTCATAAATGTAGTTCAGTGTATAGGTATTGGGTGCGGTTTGATCATCATCGGGGGCTAAAAAGGCTAATTCTGATGGGTCGCCATCAAAAATATCAATTTGTTGAACCTTTTCATTGCCCCGTTTGGCGCAAACGCCCTTGGCATTGGCGGTGTTAAGGCCGCAAGCCAAAACCGTCATCAAGGCAAACAGGGTAAAAAAACGATTATTCGACAACATAAAAGCCAGCCCCATTATTTGAAACGCCGACCGCACCAAACTTAAGTGTTCGCTGGCCCACGGCTTTTCCTGTACCTGTGATCCATTGATCGTAAACCTGTATGCCGTGCTCATCTTGCCCTACATAAATCGCTGCATGGCCGTGGTAGTGGCCAGTTGCGTTAAAGGTTGCGATAGCGGTGCCTGGTAAGATATCTTTGTTGCCTTTGACGACAACCCCCTTTGTCCACTGCCCTGTATTAACCGGGATGGTTGGGCAAACAGTCGTCACATAAGAAACACATTGACCACAATAATTCGGGTTGCCTCGGGTAGACTCAACCGGGTGGGCGTTATATGGGCCCAAATTGGATGTGCGGGTACATGCCCATTGCCCTACGGGGGCGGCAGTATTGGTCGCGTAGTTTGATGAAACATATGCCATAAGATTGGCTCCTGAAAAAGTATGAACATTAATCTGGTATCGGTTCGAGATTATAACCTGTTTTATGGTTTTCCCATGTCGCCATGTTCATTTAATATGCAAAATGATGTTTTGCAAGGTGATGGTATTGGCTTTGCCTGCGTGGTCATGGCGCGGCATGAGTCCTGGTCTGCCCGTCGTAACAGTTTTACACACGCTAAAACCACTACCCCGGCGTACCTCCCACCGATGCCTGATGACTTTGGCTGCTGATTTTAATGGTCCGATACTTACCCATCGGAACTGCCGATCCGGATGCTCTCAAACACTTCTGCGTTCGCGCCGTCTATGGTAAAAGTGATGTCGGTCTTGGTATTGAGCAAGCCGTTGAGCACCCGGCTACCCATCACCGAACCGTTGGAAATGGTGGTGGTTTTAATGCCGCGCTGTTCGGCCAGCGCCAACATCGGCAACATTGCCTTGTTTAACAGCGGTTCGCCCGTGCCTTGCAGCTTGATCTGGTACAGTCTGGGGAATTGATTCAAAATCCGCGTCATCCCCGCCAGATCCAAATTGGTCTTGGGTTTGCTCCAATGGGTGACCTGGCAGTGGTCGCAACTGAAATTACAATAATTATTCGGATCGATATCCAATTTGAGCGGCAGGGCGGGCACTCTGGTCATGCCAAAAACACGCGCCACATCCCGCACGATGTGGTTGCCTGTTGATAATGGTTGGTTTTTGCATTGAAACCAAATGAAAAATTTTCTAATTATTTATTATATATTTTATGATTATATATACTTTAAATTAATATGAAAAATGGCGAAGATTGCTTTAAGTTCTCATGCGTAATTGATTTTAAATTTATTGCCATACGCGCAAAAAATCTTACCAACTTCATCGACAGTCTGATCCTTTGTCCATGCTGTGAATTTTCGCCAGTGATATTTAGCATGCCGCCATAGGATTTCGATGATATTGAGTGCTGGCGAATAAGGTGGAATGTGTCAGCGGATGAGCTTATGCTTGATGAGCCATTCATCGATCTTTTCGGCTTCGAAATGTTTATGAATCGAAGCATTGTCCAGCACGACGATAATTGGAATGCCAGTAGCGCAATGCTGTTCAGCAAGCTTATCAATGAATGCAACAACGTGTTCACGCGTAACGCTACACTCATGCAGGGTATGCACGAGTGTGTTGGT
>JBKJLF010000461.1:0-6748 GCA_046597185.1 Burkholderiaceae bacterium
CCAGCGCTTCTGCACGGTCAAACCCGGCCAAGCCGTTGACCATAATCACCGGGTTGGCATCAATAACGCCCATGCCGCCAATGCCAACCCGGTGATTATGGTCAACGGCTTGGCCGGGTTTGACCGTGCAGAAGCGCTGGGCTTCAAATACTGGGGCGGCAAAGACGATTTACAGGCACAATTGCGCAATGCCTATAGCGGCGCGCAACCGATTTACACCCTCACCGTAGGCGGTTTTAGCTCCAACTGGGATCGCGCGGTCGAGCTATATTACCAAATCAAGGGCGGTTGTGCTGATTACGGTGCCACCCACAGCACCAACGCAGGCCACACCCGCACCGGGCGCTGCTATACTGGCGTGTACCCAACCTGGAGCGCCACCAATCCGGTGCATTTGGTAGGCCACGGCATGGGCGGTCAAACCGCACGCATGCTGGCGCAACTCTTGGCCAGCAACGGTACGGCGACCAACCCCAGCCTGTTTGGCACCGCCGGGGTGAGTGCATCCTGGGTCAAGAGCGTAAGCACCATCGCCAGCCCGAACGATGGTTCCACCTTGCCCGACGTGATTAAAGACAATGTGCCCTATGTGCAAGCCTTTGTTTCCCGCCTGGCACGGGAAGCGGGTGGGCGCAACGATTTGAACGATATGGTGTATGACTTCCGCCTGGATCAATGGAGTATTCCGGTACGTGCCACGGGCGAAGCCTTTGGCACTTATTTTGACCGGGTGTTGCGCTCATCCTGGTGGTATGGCAGCAGCACTGATCGCGCTACTTACGATATGTCGCCCAAAGGTGCTGCGGATTTGAATGCCTGGGTTACCACTCTGGCAGGTGTGTACTATTTTTCGTACAGCACCAGTTCATCGCTCAAAAACACTGGCAACACCTTCCACTACCCACGTGGTGACACCAATAGCATGCTGGCGCAATTTTGCGGCCCTGATTACATGGGCAACACCACGCGCAACCAGGCAGGCTTTCCGGTGATTGACAGCACCTGGTGGGAATCGGATTGTATCGTCCCCACGCGCAGCCAAAAAGCACCGACCATTAAACTCTCCGGCACCAGCTTCATTGCTACTGGTGCGGTGATTAATGATATCAGCGTCAGCGGTACGCCTCAGGTTGGCAAGTGGAACTGGAAGGGTTTAAAAGCCGGGGTGGATCATCTGGACGTGGTGGGCTGGGTCAGCAATCCGACGTTTGACGCGTTGGGCTTTTACAAAGCGCATATCGACCAGTTGCGCACGCTGTAACCCTCACCTCATGCTGTAGTTTCACCATATAGTAGTTTCACAGCCAGATACCCGTTTTCATGCCATCACAAGTATGGCAGCGGGTATCTGGCCTCTTCAAAATCGGTCTTGCCGATCGGTCTTGCTAATTAAACCTGCTCCAACCAACCCAATACCCGATCCGCCGCCGCTTGCCAGTGGGTATCGAGCATCATGTCATGCGCGCTATTGGGCATGATGGTGGCATCGGTGGAATACGCGCGCGCCAGACGCCGGATTTCCCAGGGATGAAATACATTGTCATCTTCCGCCCCCATCACCATCACGGGCGGATTTACTTTGGCACGGCGCGGTAACTTTAGCAGCAGCACATCCAGCACCATATGCCATGCCTCATCACCAATCATGCGGGTAAAGCGCTCCACATCGGCCTGTGGCATACCGGGTGAGAAAAACTGGGCGCGGGTGCGAGCTGGGGTGTTCACAAAATGCGACAGATGTAAGCTAAATACCGATTTCAACAGCGCCCGTGGATGCCGCAAGCAAGCGCGCACAAAAAACACCCAGGCCCCAAAATGCGGTATCGAAGCCAACAACACAGCGGCTGGTACGGTATGGGTTTCGAGGTATTTTTGCGTGATAAATCCGCCCAGAGAATGCCCGATTAAAATCGGATGACAGCCATGCTCTTGCATGATTTGCGCGCACACCGTTTCGACATCGGCCAGATAATCATCAATCCCGTTGCGCCACATCGCCTTTTCACTGCTGCTACCGCCATGCCCATGCAAGCTTAAAGCATAACAATGGTAGCCTTGCTTGGCAAAATACGGCATCCAATATTCATCCCAACACCAGGCACCATGCCATGCACCGTGGATAAAAAGCAAGGGCGTGACCTTGCACTGCGAGCTTACGGGCTTCCGAACGAGTAGTTGAAGAGTCATGTTGCAAAACCGAGTTAAAGAATAAAATAATACTACCAGAAAAAGCAAAACGACTTACCGCGACAACAACGGCAATATCATAGTCAACAAGAACAAAAAGCAATGC
Source organism: Burkholderiaceae bacterium (assembly GCA_046597185.1). Lineage (GTDB taxonomy): Bacteria > Pseudomonadota > Gammaproteobacteria > Burkholderiales > Burkholderiaceae_D > CAMBDR01. Next base: position 2,294 of record JBKJLF010000461.1, read on the forward strand.
CAGAGTGATTATGTAGGTAACAAAATTACATGAGCACCACAAAAAGAAAATTTTGCCACGAATATCGCTACAAATCACAATAGAATATCAATGATCTATTCACCCAAGGCTAATAAATTCAGTCGAAAAAGATGTGTTCGCACCACAATTACTTTATTTGTCCTTAATCAGACCTGATAGTATTCGGGCATAAGGGTAAAAATCGGCCAAGGCCAGCGCAGGAGGAAAGTTGCATGATAAAAACAGTCTATCTCATTTTCACATTTTTATGCATCAGCAGTCCATGGGCACTGGCAGAAGAAGTTCGGGTCAATATCTTGCTCAGCAATGGCAATCAGCGCCTTATCATAAGGCAACTGTCGGAGCGATTTGAAGCACAAAACCCCGGCATCACCATTAAATGGATCGATTCAACCAATCACGTGCATCACAAATGGATGGAAACCTGGGAACAGCAAAAAGCCGATGTGATCTGGTGGTTTGCTGGCTACCAATTGAGCCAATACGCAAAAAAAGGCAACATCGAACCGATCAGCGATATTTGGAAAAAACACCGTATGGATCGAAGCTTCCTAGGGATCGAATCAGCGGTTTCCTACAACGGTGAAGCCTATGCCCTGCCCCTGTCATATTATCAATGGGGGTTTTATTATAAAAAAAGCGTCTTCAACAAGTATAAAATTGCCGAACCCAAGACTTGGGAAGAATTTATTGCCGTGTGCGACAAATTAAGCGAAAACCGGGTCAAACCGCTGGGCTTGGGCACACAGGAAAGCTGGCCTGCGGCAAGCTGGTTTTCGTATTTTGATATTCGCCTCAATGGACTGGAGTTTCATCTGCAATTACTGGCAGGGAAGCAATCCTATACGGATAAAAGGGTAAGAGAAGTCTTTGGCAAATGGAAGCAATTGATTGATAAGGGTTATTTCATGCAAGGTAGCCAAGCGTATAAATGGAAAGACGTTTTACCGTTTATGTACCGCGATAGTGTTGCCATGTATTTGATTGGGAATTTTGTTACTGCTGACATCAAGATACCGCTGAATGAATTTGGTTTTTTCCGATTTCCTGTGATCAATAAAGAGATGCCGATTTATGAAGAAGCCCCGTCCGATGTGCTGTTCATCAGCAAAAAATCGGAGCACAAAGCCAGTGCCAAAAAATTTCTCGAATTCATGGCCAAGCCGGAAAATCAGTTTACTTTTAATGAAGCAGGCGGCTTCATATCCCCCCATATCCGTGCCCGCACCAGCACCAATTTTTTCATCAATAAAGGATTTGAAACGCTCAATACGGCCAAGGGTACCTCACAATTTTTTGATCGGGATACCTCGAAAAGCATGGCCAATGAAGGTTTCGATATTTTGGCTGAGTTTGCCAGGAGCGGCGACATTGACAAAGCCATCGCCAGCCTGGAAACCGCGCGCAGCAAAAACTTTCCGCAGTAGCGCAATGTCCGGCCCCAATCACCCGTGCCTGGGCTGACATGTCAGCCACAGCGGCAATTCCGCTCTATCATCAAATTAAATATAAATCAATATAAAATCAACTTACTTATCAAATCGTTGAAAATAAAAAGTTCGCATAAAATATGCCGCCAAATCATTTTTCTTTATTCAGCTCTGTTAATATTCAAGAATAAAATCAGATTTCCTGGCGAGATACTTGACTGTCCGGCAAACAAATTCAACACAGAAACAAGTCATCATAAGTTGGGGCATTAGATTGTGTTTTCATGCATTCTGAATTTTTTAATTTGCTACTTATGCAATCATAAAAATTCTAATTTTATTTAATTTTACCTTTGAATTAATTTTTTATATCCTTGGCAATTTTCATCAAGCATCGTTAAATGACATCAAAAATATTTTAACCAAAACTTTAGAATGGGCCATTCACATGAATACCAATAGCATTACATTTCGCTTAAACGGGGTTTTCCTTGTAATCGTCACCACGCTGTTTCTGTGTGTCGGGTTATTTAATTATTACAAAATTAAAGCCGAGCGCGAGACTGCGATGGAGCGTCAGGTACAAGGCGCATTGCAACGCCTCGCCATCAGCCTGCCGAATGCGATTTGGAACTTTGACGACATGCAAATTCAACAAATCGTTCAGGCTGAAATGTCGGCAAGCTTCATTCGGGCTATTTTGGTGTTGAACGGCCAGAAAGTGGTGGGCGGTGTCGCGCGCAAAGCAGACGCCAGCTTACAGCGCGTGACGCAGGTTGAAGGTTCCGGGCCGGCCTCTTCGGTTGAATTGGCGCAACAAGAAAATAGTCAACGTAAAGTGTTTGGCAAAGCCACAGTGTATGTTTCACGCGACGAACTCAACGACGCATTACAGCAAGATTTATGGCTGCTGGCGCTGCAGATTGTGGCGCAGGCAGCCATACTCCTGTTCGCCATGTGGCAAGGCCTGGCGCGCATCGTCTTGCGACCGCTGGCGCGCCTTTCCCTTGCGATTCACAATATTGCCACAGGTGAAGCCGACCTCACCAAACGCTTGCCCATTGGTGCCGGCAGTGAGTTCGACGATGTGACCGAAGGCTTTAATACCTTTATCGCACGCTTACAAGCGATTATTGATTCGGTTCAAGTGGGCGCAGTCAGCCTGGCCAATGCCTCCAATGAACTGGCCAGCGGCACCTTCGACCTGGCCGAGCGTACCGAATCGCAAGCCCATTCGCTGGAGCAAACCCGCCACTCGATGGAAACCCTGACCCAAACGGTGGCGCACAATGCGCAAAACGCACGCGAGGCCAATGGCCTGGCCGAAAGCGCGGCAACCGTGGCAGTAAAAGGGGGGGCGGTGGTATCGAAAGTGGTGCATACCATGGATGCGATTAACGACTCCTCCAAAAAAATCGTGGATATTATCAGCGTGATCGATGCGATTGCATTTCAAACCAATATTTTGGCCTTGAATGCCGCCGTGGAAGCAGCCCGTGCTGGTGAAGAAGGTCGCGGCTTTGCGGTGGTGGCCTCCGAGGTACGCAATTTGGCGCAACGCTCGGCCTCCGCCGCCAAAGAAATCAAGGCCTTGATCACGAGTTCGGTGGAAACCGTTCAGGCAGGCAATCAACTGGTGTCAAACGCGGGTAAAACCATGGATGAAATTGTGGGCAGCATCAATGGTGTGGCCGCCATTATTGCCAAAGTCGTGGTTGCCAGCGACGCCCAATCGAAAGACATTTCGCAAATCAACCAGGCCATGATTACCATGGATCGCATGACCCAGGAAAATTCTGCCCTGGTTGAGGAGGCAACCGCCGCCACCGAGTCGATGCGCAGCCAAACCGGCAGCCTGTCCGATGCGGTAAGCGTGTTTAAGGTCGCATAAATACCACTTTACTTTGTTAAAACCACGGCGGCCCTGGATTTAATCACAACAAGATTAAAAGGAAATATAATTAAAAAATCATGGCTTTGGCTTATCCCATTTATGTCTTTTATGTTTTATCAAGCAAACGCACAGCCTGGTTACCGTTTTGCCAGTATTGCTGGTTTGGCAGATCAAGAGATTGCAGCCAAGATGATGAGTACTATTTTCAACGACGCCAAACTCACGCTGGAAGTAGAACCCATGCCAGCAGAGCGCGCAAGGGTAGAAGCAAACGAGGGCAGGAAAGATGGTGACCTTGGCCGTATCGCTTCTTACGGTGAGCATAACCCGACCATGCTCAGGGTGCCTACCCCCTACGCCAGTGCGGAAATCGCCACCTTTGCTCTGGCGTCAAGAAAGATTTCAATCAAGTCGATTGATGATCTTAAAAAGTATAAGATTGTTATTGTTCGTGGCGTTCAGACCAGCCGCGATATTATTGACAAGCTACCGGGCTGACAAGCTACCGGGCCACCCATCGGTTCATGAGATGACAAACTTGGCGCAAATAATGCAGTTCATTGCTACGGGCCGGGCAGACGTTGCCATAACCAGTGAGTTTGCCTGCTTGCTTGCTATCAAAAAGCAAAAACTCGATACCATAGCGCCGGCAGGAATCATTAATTCCCTGCCCTTGTATATGTATTTCCATCCCAGGCACAAAGACGTTGTGCCAATTATTGATGCGGCGATCAGTGCAAGAGTCAAAACGGGCAAGCTAAAAAAATGGCGCGCGCAGTACAAACAAGATTATTTGAGTGCCATAAAATAGCACTTATTGCATAGCCATGAACAAACCACGCAAGCACAAATTATGACTGCCCCGCACCCAGTAAATGGCGTTTGGACTGGTACGCCATCAGCACCGGCAAGACGGCAAACGAGATGGCGGCGCACAGTAAAAATAAGCCAACATAGCCCAGCGTATGGGCCAAAAAGCCGGACAAAGACGCGCCGATGATATTGATCAAGACCACCAGACACGATTGCAAGGTGTAATCGGTCGCTTCATGGCGGGCGCGGCAGTGGTACATCATTTCGGTAAACAATGCCACGGTGGCCATGCCACCG
>JBKJLF010000471.1:0-10786 GCA_046597185.1 Burkholderiaceae bacterium
CATGAAAGTTAGTTTGGCCAGTACCACATTATTGTTAGCCGCAATTTGCACGGGCGCATCCGCCACCACGATAGAATTTGATCACCCCATTCCTGCCGGGGTCGCCATCGATTACAACAACGTCGGCAGCGTGCTTTCGGCATTGCCTGGCATTCACTCTACCGCCCTGCAATACACGCCATCAGCCATTCCTCATACCGGTCAGGCACTTTGGCTAAACGGGAGCAGCTCGGTTATTAACCAGGGGGTGGGGTTGTTCAATTTTTCGACCCTACAAAACGCCATCGCTATGGTCGGCAATGACTTTGGCGGTGCCAAACCGCAAGACAACGAGCGCGTCTTTTTAACCGTGTTTGATACGGCAAGCCATGTACTGGCGTCAAACTCGATACAAAACCCCTACGCCCAACCCAATCTGCAACCCATCAGTCTGGCCGTTAGCGGCATTAAATACGCCACCTTCACCTATACCAATGCCGTAGGCGATTACTCGGTCGATAATGTTGTCGCCGTCCCGGAACCAGAAACCTGGGCGATGCTGGTAGCGGGTATCGGCTTACTGGCTGCCATGCGACGCAGCCGCAAAACCGCGCTCAAACCTGGGCGCTGCTTGCCTGGGTAAGCTGGGCATACAACTTGGGCAGCACCTGTGGCAAGGCCGCCGCATCCTTGACCACGACAAACCCTTTGCTACCAAACAGATGGGGCAGATAATCTTCGGCCTGTTCATCAATGGTGACGCAAAACGGCGTCAAGCCCCTTTGCCGCGCTTCCTGAATCGCGGCACGGGTGTCTTCGATGCCGTAACGCCCTTCGTATTGATCCAGATCATTGGGTTTGCCATCGGTGAGGATGAATAACACCCGACGCGCCGTTTTTTGCTTTTGCAACAGCGCCACCCCATGCCGCAAGGCCGCGCCCATGCGGGTGTAATAGCCGGGTTTAATTGCGCTCAAGCGCCCACGTACCTGATCGTTGTAGCTTTCGTCAAAACCCTTGAGCAAGTGAAAGCGCACATGGTGCCGCCGCACTGAAGAAAAACCATACAGCGCGAAACGGTCTTTGGTGGCCGCCAGCGCTTCGCACAGCAGATATAAACTCTCACGGATGACATCAATCACCCGATCCGAATTATTCACCCATGCATCGGTAGACATCGAACAATCAGCCAGAATCAGGCAAGATAAATCACGCAACTGCTGGCGCTGATCCAGATACAGACCGGGGCTGGCAATCGAGATGCCGCTGTGCTTTTCGGCAGCAAAGCGCACGCAGGCGTCGATGTCGATATCACTGCCACTCACTTGCGCGCGCAGGCGCTGGCGCTGCGGCATCAAGCTTTGAAATTGCTGACGCAAGCGCCTGGCACTCTGGCGCAATTTGGGCGGCAAACTTTGCGGCGGCGCATCCTTGGCCAACATCATTTGAATGCACACGTGCTGCTGCAGATAGCGCTGCTTTTTGTAATGCCACTCCGGGTATAAAATGCCGTCGGCCAGCACCAGGTCATCATCTTGTTCCGAGGGCAAATCCAAATCAAAGCGCACCCGGCTGGCGGTGGTTTTGCCGTCATTGGCGACACTTAAAAAGTCCAGATCATTCGCCGCTTTTTCGGCGTTGGGATTGTCATCTTCGTCCAGCGGACGATTCACCTTCACATATTCGGCCCAGGAAAACAGGCTTTCTGCCCGAAACAACAGCATGAAGGGGCTGGCATTGTCCGGCATGGGGGTGTTTTCTGCCTGGCGTTTGCGCGCTTGGCTATCTTTTTTTACATTGCTGCCCTCGGCTTGCTGCGGCGTGGCCTGGCTGGCAGGTCTTTTTACGCCATTGCCAAGTCCAGCATGCGGGTGTAACCATAACACCACGGGCACAACGGCGGTGCTCGCTACCGGGGTAGCCGCTACCTGCGACTCACTGACACTGCCCGGATCTAGCAAAGCTTGCCGAATCAGGCGCTCATTGGCGGCTTCGACCGCGTGTAAACGCTGCGGATCAGGCCGCAATGCCAGGCAGGCATCCACCAATTGCTGGTAACGAGCCTGAAAGTCAGGGAAGCTGTTCAGCAGCGCCAACGTGGCATTTTGATTGCGTTGCAGCCAGTGCGCCTCGGGCGTAACATCATGCGCCACCAGGGCGATCAGCCACAGATACAGTTCGCGATTCATGGCTGCATCGGGGTAATAATCCAGCGCCGCAGGCAGGTGCAAGGTGCTTTGATCGACCCAGGTGAGTTCGACCCGCTCGCCCGTTCCGGCAAGCCTTTGCAGCCAGTTGCGCCGCGCGCCGTGGGTGTAGGCGCTGCCCGATTGCAGGTGCAAGCCGGGGTCACCACCGAGCGCGCGAAAAAAGATGGTGGCAAAACTTTTGATCTGCGCCAATTCTACCCGCGCGGCGGGAAAGCCGGGGTAGGCTACGCGGGTGATTAATTTATCCCACAGGCCACCAATGTATTCTTCCATTATGGCTGCCCGGTTGGATTGGATTTTGCGCCGCCAATGAGCGGATAGTAAAACAGCTTGCCCGCCAGCGCGCGGGTTAGCGCAAACACGCCGAACAGGATGAAGACCGAATGCATGCACAGCACATACAAAATCAAAACAATCCAGGTGCCGGGCGTAGTGAAGCCGCCCAACAGCAAGATGCCGCTACTTACCAGCACCAGAAAAATCCCCGCGCAAATACTGGCGCGCATGGCTTGGCGCAGATGGCATTGCACCAGCGCACAAGGGCTGGCGCGGTGTTTGGAATAGAGCCACAACAAGCCTAAAAACGCAAAACCCGGCAACAACAAAATATTGAGCAAATACAGGGCCGCTGCCGTGGTCGCGAGTTGAACTGCTTCAGGGTCCAGGTCCATGTCCAGGCCCAAGCCCGGGTCAGGTTCAGGGGCAGCGTTCGAGTCGGGGTCCGGGCCCGCTGCGTTCATGGTGCGCCCGGGTTGGTAGATCGGGCGCTACGCCCATGATTGGGAAAGCTGAGCTTAATCACTTCCATCAGCGCGCTGACGGTGTCAAGATCATCGCTCAAGGGTTCCACCATGGCGGCGCTACACGCTTGCAGCGGTGGGCAACCCGCGCTGATCAGGCTGGCCGCATAAACCAACAGCCGGGTGGAGGCGGCTTCTTCCAGATCATGCTGTTTCAGTTGACGAAAGCGGTTGGCAATCTCCACCAGACGTTTGGCCAAGGCTTGATCGATCCCGGCTTCTTCGATTAAAATGGTTTGCTCAAGTTCTGGCGTGGGGTAATCAAATTGAATTGCCAGAAAGCGTTGGCGGGTGGATGGCTTCAGGTTTTTCAACAGATTTTGATAGCCGGGGTTATACGATACCACCAGCATGAATTCTGGCGGTGCGATCAATTCTTCGCCGGTACGTTCAATCGGCAAGATGCGGCGGTCGTCGGTCAGTGGGTGCAATACCACGGTGGTGTCTTTGCGCGCTTCGACAATTTCATCCAGATAGCAAATACCGCCTTGGCGCACTGCGCGCGTGAGCGGGCCGTCGGCCCAGATGGTTTGGCCGTCGCCAATCAAATGCCGCCCCACCAAATCGGCCGCGCTTAAATCATCATGGCAGGCCACGGTGATGAGTGGCCGCGCCAAACGCGCCGCCATATGCGCCACGAAGCGGGTTTTGCCGCAGCCAGTCGGGCCTTTAATCAATAAGGGCAGATGGCGCTGCCAGGCAAATTCAAACAAACTGCATTCATTACCGATGGGCTGGTAATAAGGAACAGGTGGGATAGTGGCAACCCCGGCTGCATTGACCGCAGCGGCAAGAAAACTGGTTTGGCTTAAATCGTTCATCTCGGCTTTCCTCGGGTTGACTATTTTAATGACTTACCTGGCGCTTATTCTGGCGCTTATTCTGGCGCTTATTCTGGCACTTATTCTGACACTTATTCTGGCACTTATTTTGCAACTACTTGGCTTCCACCACAGCCTCGCCCTTGATGAAGAAGCTGGCGATATACAAGCCCAAGCCAATCAGGAACACGACCCCGGAAGCCAGACGCATCCAATAAAAAATATTCAATTGCTCTTGCGTGGCCATAAAGCTGAGTGGCGAAGTGGCCATGCGTTGCAGCCAGATTTGCAAAATACCCGCCGCCGTCAGGAACAAGGTAATAAACACCATCGATACCGTCATCAACCAAAACGACCACATCTCCACCACTTGCGCCTTATTGCTATTGGCCACGCGGCCACGCATCAAGGGCATGGTGTAACTGATCATGGTCAACACCACCATCGCGTAAGCCCCGTAGAAGGACATGTGAGCATGCGCTGCGGTAATTTGCGTGCCGTGGGTGTAGTAATTAACCGGTGCCAGTGTATGTAAAAAGCCCCACACCCCTGCCCCCAGAAAAGCCATCACACCCGTGCCCAAAGCCCACAACACTGCCGCCCGATTCGGGTGGTCGCGCCGCCGCCGATTGACCATGTTGAAAGCAAACACCGTCATCATGAAGAAAGGAATCGGTTCGAGCGCCGAGAACACGCTACCCCACCATTGCCAGTAAGCCGGTGCACCTATCCAATAATAATGGTGACCAGTGCCAATAATGCCGGTAATTAAGGACATGGCAATAATCACGTACAGCCATTTTTCAATCACTTCCCGATCCACCCCGGTTACCTTGATCAAGACAAAAGCCAGCATGGCGCCCAAAATCAATTCCCACACGCCTTCAACCCAAAGATGCACGGTCCACCACCAGAAATATTTATCTTTGACCAGATTGCTCGGGTTGTAAAAGGAGAACAGGAAAAATATCGCCAGACCCCATAAACCCACCAGCATAACCAGGCTGATGGCAGTCTTGCGGCCGCGTAAAATGGTCATGGAAATATTGTACAAAAACACCAGCGCCACCACCACGATGCCAACTTTGGTTGGCAAGGGCTGCTCTAAAAATTCGCGCCCCATGGTTTCGAGTAAATCGTTGCCGGTCCACTTGGCCAGCGATGCATAAGGCACCGCCAGATAACCGACCACGGTGAGCGCACCCGCCACCAAAAACACCCAGAACATCAGCATCGCCAATTTGGGGCTATGCAATTCGCGTTCGGATTCTTCAGGCACCAGGTAATAGGCGGCACCCATGAAGCCAAACAACAGCCACACGATCAAGAGGTTGGTATGCACCATCCGCGCGACGTTAAAAGGAATCAGCGGGAACAAAAAGTCGCCGATGATGTATTGCAAGCCCATGATCAGGCCAAACAGAATTTGCCCCAGAAACAGACCAATTGCCGCGATAAAATAGGGCTTCGCGACCGCCTGTGACGAATATTGCATGAGATTCTCCGCTAATGGTGATGGGGCTTAGCCTTCGATATTCGGTGGCCAGTTTTCGGTATTGATTTCTGAGGTGTATTTCAGAAATTCGACCAAATCATTGAGTTCCTTGTCGGTCAGATGAAAATTGGGCATTTGCCGCCGACCGGGTACACCAGTCGGTTGCGATTGAATCCATGCTTTGATAAAGTCCGGCCCGCGCCGCTTGTACACATTGCCTAACTCCGGTGCAAAATACGCCCCTTCGCCAAGTAGCGTGTGGCAGCCGATACAGTTACGGGTTTCCCATATTTTTTTACCGCGTGCGGTGGCCTCGCTTAAATGAGCGCTGTTGTCCCGTTTGGGCAAACCACTCATTGTGTCGAAGGTGAGCCCAAGAAAGAGTAAAAAGGAAAATACCGAACCGCCATAGAAAATATTTCTGGCGGTGGACTTGGTGAACGATGCACTCATAGTGAATAAGCCTTTGCGGTTAATGGTGCCAGCCAATATTGCCTGGCCGACGGGGGAGTGTTAGCCGCAGTCAACTAGTTCGAAAGGAGTAGGCACCCTATCCTGGCCGCATTAATTGAGGAGCGCTTCGTCGGCAAATTCCCGGATCTGGGCAAATTGTTGCGCATGATCAAGCAACTGTATCACTTCGCGGTCGCTGGTTTGGCCAAAATATTGATACCACAACCCGACGGCATAAAACCGCTCTGGCTGGATCAGGCAAATCAATTGGTCAACGCTGGGCCGCAGTTTGGCGACAGAATCGGGCGAACCCGCAGGCACGGCCACAATCAGGTGCGCCGCTTGTGCCGCACGCACGGTCTTCACCGCGACCGCCATGATGGAACCAGTGGCCAGACCATCATCGACCAAAATGACGGTACGCCCACGCAAATCAAGCGCCGCACGACCTTGGCGATACAAGCGTTCGCGCAGTTCGAGTTCTTGTAATTGCTTTGCCGCAAGCGCATTGACGGTTTCAGCAGCAATGCCACAGGCCTCTATCACGGTCTCTTGCAGCACACTCAAACCGCCGCTGGCAATGGCACCAATGGCAAATCCTTCATGGCCGGGCGTGCCCAGCTTGCATACCGATAAAATATCCAACGGCAAATGCAAGGCTTGCGCGATTTCATACCCTATGGGCACGCCGCCGCGCGGCAAAGCCAGCACCACGGTATTTTTGTCCTTGGCATAGCGACGCAATTGCTGCGCCAATAATTGGCCTGCTTGGGTGCGATCCTGGAAACGGTTTGGCTCAGACATAGATATTTATCAAAAAAGGATTCATACAGATGATAATACATCAAAATCAAGAATATGCAAACCTGATTTAACATATAACCACTTTATTCGTTGATAAATATATTTTTTAATTAATTTTTTATTATTTTAAATTTCATTGAAATAATTTTTTCTCGGGCGCAATCTTAATGTGCCCCCCAAAAAAAACGGGCGCGTGGCAAAGCCGACGCGCCCAAAATGGAGGGGAGACAGATTGAGGAAATTACAGCAAGGTCAGTGTGACATCGATATTGCCGCGAGTGGCATTGGAGTAAGGGCAAACGCCATGGGCTTTGGCGATCAAGCCTTCTGCCACTTCACGCTCCATGCCAGGCAAGGAAATTTTCAGTTCCACTTCGATGCCAAAGCCGGCAGGAATCGCACCAATACCCACATTGCCTTGCACCGACAAATCAGCAGGCAGCGCAATCTTGGCGCGCCCCGCCACCACTTTCATGGCACCGATAAAGCAAGCCGAATAGCCGGCGGCAAACAATTGTTCCGGGTTGCTACCTGCACCGCCAGCGCCGCCCAGTTCTTTGGGGGTCGAGAGGGCGATGTCGAGCACGCCATCCGATGATACGGCACGACCATCACGGCCGCCAGTGGCAGTAGCTTGGGCACGGTACAAAACTTTTTCTATCGACATGGTATTTCTCCTTTAAGATTAAAACGATGGGTGCGACGAATGCCGCCAAAACAAATCAAACAATTATTGCACTATCAAATCGTACACTACTTAATTTACTACTTCATTCATTACTGCATCAATTTATTCCGCCTGCTGAGTCAACACATCGCGCAAGCGCACCAGCTCTTCTTTTAGCCTACCCACTTCCGGCGCGCTGCAGCCGGACAAACATAGCACTTGCGCCTGCACGGCCAAAGCAGGGGTACTTAATTGCCGACCGTGCTCAGTCAAACTGATCACCACCTGACGCTCATCATGGGTGGCGCGCTCGCGCCGCAGTAAATCCTGCGCCTCCATGCGTTTGAGCAGCGGTGTGAGCGTGGCCGAATCCAAAAACAAACGCGCACCGATATCAGACACGGTTAAATCATCTCGCTCCCACAACACCATCATCACCAAATACTGCGGATAAGTCAGCCCCAAACCACGCAATAACTTGCGATAGGTTTTGGTCAATGCCAGCGAGGTGGAATACAGCGCAAAACAAAGCTGCGCATCCAGACGCGGGGCGGTTGGGGGTGTGTTTTGATCCATGCAGCGATTATAGATAGTGTGCGACTAATTTGCAAGCTATTTTTTTGCAAGCGATTTTTTAAACTTTTTATTTTCAAGCGATTTCTTGCAAACGATTTTTTAAGCGATGTTGAATCCTGAATCAGGCGCGCAAGTTGCCGCAAGAAATCTCAGGCCTGCGCGCCGGAAACGAACAAAATACACCCGACATCGGTAAACAATTTGGCGTGGGTGGTACCCACCGCAGCGTATTGAAACTCGCCTTCGCGCAGTAAGACATCACCCAAAAATCCTTCCCCCTGCACCATTAGCCCCTCTTCGCCCAAACCATGCGGATGCGCCGGGAGTGTCGCACCGGTTTCAAAGCGTAGCAGCATGGAAATGCGCCCGTTTAACACATGCAACCGTTTGAATTCCACCCCCGGCACCAAGGGCCGCCAATCCGAAGCATCCGCCCTCACCCGATGGGAAGCCTGGGTTGGGCCAAATTCACTGCCCAGGGCGCTACTGCGCCAGGCCAAGCGCGCCCCTTTGCGACTGATAAGCTGTGCCTCGGGCAGCCAGGCGGCCTCGCGCCCGATCAATTGGTAGTCGTGAAGTTGCAAGTGCGGGGAACCCAAAGCAGGTGCGGCCAATTGCACCTCACCGCGCAGCACCAGGCATTCATGCACCGCCGGGCCAGGCGTTAGCTCATGCAACTGCTCATGCAACTGCTCATGCAACTGCTCATGCAACTGCTCGATTGCGCCAAGCGACCAGATTGTGTCCGCCGCCAATTCGATCAGGGTGAATTGAAGCGCCGCTTCGCTGTGCAGGGTACACGAGCGCACCCCCGCTGCCAGCTCGCGCCACACACCCTGGTCGGCACGCACCGTGGTGATGCCGGTGCTGGCAGCGGCGCTACGCGCAACCCGCACCATCAGCCGTTGCTGCAAGCTAGCCGCAGGCTCGACGGGTGCCAAGGCCTCGGCCAGCGTCGTGGTCAGGCTGGCACCGAGGACACTGTTTAAACCCCAAGCATCCGCTTCAAGGTAAGAGGAAGAATAATTTTTCATAACAAATCAAAGGAAAGGCAGGAAGCAGGTTGTAAGGTCAGCGCGGTACGCAAAGCCGCCATGGCCCGGCGAATATGGGTTTTAACGGTGCCCAATGGCAAACCAGTATGGCTGGCGATTTCTTCATGGCTCAACCCCTTAAAAAATGCCAGTGCCACCAACTGACGCGGCACCGAGTCGATCTGCGCCAGAGCCCAATGCAAATGCTGGTTGGTTTGCACCGCCTGTAATAAAGCATCCGCGCCCGTCCCGATTCCAATTTCATCGGTTTCACATTGCGCCCGCTCGCCCTCATTCAACATCTCAACCGAGACCGTATTATCCATCATTTGGCGCTGTGCGCGCAAGGTATCGAGCGCACGGCTGCGCGCGATAGTGAGTACCCAGCCCAGCGCCGTACCGCGCGCCGCTTCAAAGCGCGGTGCTTGCCGCCAAACCTGCCAAAAACAATCTTCCGCCACTTCTTCAGCTAGCGCCGGAATGCGCACAATGCGCAACGCCAAGCCATAAACCCGGCCAATGCAGGCACGATACAAATCGTTGAGCGCCGCTTGATCCTGCCGCACAATACGCGCCAGCCAAGCTTGAAATTGCGCTTCGTCTGCGCCAGAATGTCGGGGGGCCGACCTTGGCATCGGTATCGGCGCGTCATTGGATGCATCGTCCAGCGCATCGTTTAGCGCATCGTTTAGCGCATCGTTTAGTGTAGCGAGCTCGTTCGAGTCACCAACTTCAATTACGTCAACCGCATCGAAATCAGGTGTATCAAAATAATCAGCCATATCCGCTTTCAGGCAACACAATTGTCATGAAAAACCAAGGCTTTCGTAGATTGAAAAATGATGATTTTTATCATTAAAACAATCAAGCTTGGCAATCCTCTCGCAAGCGATTCAGCTTGGCTTGCGCAAATATCACATCACATTATAGACTCTCAATCCCAAAATATTTCAATGAAGGCTGCTCGATTCTGCATTCTGCCAAAAACGAGACAACTTTCGTTGCATTGGGTAGAGCGGGCTGCGTTACCTGGCAGCAAAACTATTCGGTTGCAGGGGAAAATTAATCCGGACTTGGTTTGGCAAGCGCTCAAATCGCTTCGATTAAATAGACTGCCAACGACCAGCATATCAAGGCAGCGCCCATACCCACCATTTGCGCCAATAGTTCTGCCGATGTGGCCTTGCATTGTTTTTCTCGTTTGCTCAAATATTCAATCATTAGGCCGATAAGGATCGATTATTCGCGCATTTGATTAAGATAAAAAGTGGCGTACCGCAATTTGCCAAAAAAGTGCGTTAAAATTCTCGTCATTCCCGCAATAATCGCCTTTAATGAGGCGCAATCCCCAAATTAACCCGAAAATACTACTCAAGGAAATCACATGACCGAACTTGTTAGCTACCAACTCGACGATGGCATTGCCACCCTGACCCTATGCAATGGCAAGGTGAATGCAGTTTCACCGCAACTGATTGCAGACGTCAATCGGGCGCTGGATCGTTCAATCGAAGATCAGGCCGTTGTTATTCTGACTGGGCAACCTGGTATTCTTTCTGGCGGATACGACCTCAAAGTGATGGCCACCTCGCCCGAAAATGCCTCTGCCCTGGTGACTGCCGGCAGCACCTTGGCCCGGCGCATGCTGTCCCACCCGCAACCGATTATCGTCGCCTGCAGTGGGCATGCGGTAGCCAAGGGCGCGTTTTTATTGCTCTCGGCGGACTACAGGGTGGGCGTGGAAGGGCCATTTACCATCGGCCTCAATGAAGTGCAAATTGGCATGACCATGCACCATGTCGGGATTGAATTGGCACGCGACCGCTTGCGCAAATCGGCCTTTAACCGCTCGGTCATCAATGGCGAAATGTTTACTCCGCAAACGGCCAAAGAGGCGGGATTTTTGGACGCCGTGGTGGCACCGGAAGAGTTGCTGAATGCAGCCAT
>JBKJLF010000562.1:0-14023 GCA_046597185.1 Burkholderiaceae bacterium
GACCTGCAAGGCTGGTCCGAGTCAACTGGTGCCGCCGACACCTTGCAACTGACCCGCAAAGTACGCAGCGAAAAAACGGACGCCGCACCACAATTGCCGCCCTTGTTAAAAGTCGAACGACGACTGTCGTTTGATTTGGTATGGCGATGTGAAACCCTGGTCACGCGCGCCTCGCCCGTGGGCACGCCGATACTGGCGAGCATTCCACTGTTGCAGGGCGAAGCGGTCACCAGTGCCGACATCATCGTCAAAGAAGGCCAGGTGATGGTGAATTTTGGCCCACAAACCGGGCAAATGCATTGGAGCTCGACCTTGAGCCAACAAACAGGCATCACACTCAAAGCCGCAGCTAATACCAATTGGCATGAAGTATGGATCATCAATGCCTCCGGGCGCTGGCATCTGGCCAGCAAAGGCTTGGCCCCGGTGCAAGCCGACGGTGAAGGCGACGGCGAAACCCGCTACCTGCCCTTTCCCGGTGAGAGTTTGCAACTCACTTTAAGCCAGCCCAAGGCTTTATCGGGGCAAACCATTACCGTGGACAAAGTGCGCTTGCTGGCGCACCCGGCCGAGCGTACTTCGGAATATGAACTGGATTTGACCTTACGCACCAGCCAGGGCGGCAACCATACCATCACCCTGCCGGACGGAGCCAAATTGCAAAGCACGCAAATCAACGGCCAAGTCCAGTCGCTACAGTTAAATGGCCGTGATTTGATCTTGCCGCTCAGCCCCGGCCTACAAAAAATCCACCTGCGCTGGCGGCTGGGCCATGGCTTGCAAACAATCTATCAAACCCAGGGATTGGATTTGCATTTACCCGCCTTAAACTACACGCTGCAACTGGCCATCCCTCAGGAACGCTGGTTATTATGGGTGCAAGGCCCGGGAGTAGGCCCCAGCCTGTTATTTTGGGGCAAACTCCTGATCGCGCTGTTGGTGGCCGTCCTGATCTCGCGCAACACGGGCGATACAGGCAAACATCATCTGACACCGCTGAGCTTAACTGACTGGTTACTGCTCTCGCTCGGATTGAGCCAAACGCCATGGCCGCTGTGTTTGATCATCGTTGGCTGGCTGTTCCTGCCCAGCCGCCAAACCCGCTTACAGGGCTGGCGCAAAACCTTGGCTGCGCTAAGCGCGGGGTTTTGGACCCTGCTCATGCTGGCCAGCTTATGCTATGTTCTCACGCTGGGCTTGTTAAGCCATCCGGACATGGGCATTGTTGGCAACGCGTCAAGCAGTCAACTCTTGAACTGGTATCTCGACCGCTCCGGTGCCACCTTGCCCGGCGCATCGGCTTTTAGTTTACCACTATCCATTTTTCGCGCTTGCATGTTACTATGGGCCTTATGGTTAGCTTGGTCACTGTTAAAATGGTTGAAATGGGCATGGCAAGAACTGAGTAAAAGTGGTGGGCTATGGCATCGTCCGAGCCCGCAAGCAATCATTGAGGAACAAGTTCAATAGGGTCGTTATGCGGCGTGCAACGATACTTTGTTTGGTTTGCCTGCTCTACTTCACCTTTTTTGGTGACAGTAGCTCTCAGCCACGCCCACAGTTGAATATCGCCGTCCTGTTTCCCGATATTGGCGACCCGTATCGAAGTGTTTTTTTGAAAATTATTGAAGGCATTGAAGATAAAACCAAGTCCCGCGTTTTGAACCTGCCCGTGGGCAACAACGCCGATAGCACGGACATTGCAGCACAATTAAAGCGCAATGACATCAAAACCGTCATCGCACTCGGGCGCAATGGCGTGAAAGCCAGCGCCAATATCGAGCGTGATATCAGACTCGTCGCAGGTGGCGTCATCAGCTTACCGCCTGCCGATGCACAAAATGCGATCATCAACAGTCTGGCCCCTGACCCTGCCATCCTGTTTGCACGCTTAAAATTACTCTTACCGCAAATCAAACGCATTCATGTGGTCTACGAGGCACAACAAAATGGCTGGTTGATACGCTCGGCGCAAAGCGCTGCCAAGGCGCACGGTTTGGAAATTGTGGCGTATGAAGCCAGCGATATCAAAGCGGCGATGCTGCATTATCAGCAAATTTTAAGCAAGGCCAATGCCAAAACCGATGCGCTATGGCTGCCACAAGACTCAAAAACCGTACAGGACACCGTGGTACTCCCCGTGGTTTTACGTAGTGCATGGGATAGCAGTCTGGCCGTTTTTTCCAGCAATGTCAGCCACGTCAGTCAAGGCGTGCTATTTGCGCTATACCCGGATAACTTTGAATACGGGCGCAAACTGGGTCAAAGTGCCATGCAAACAGGTGCCGCACCCAGCATCGCGCCGCTGAAAGAAGTAATGGTTGCCATCAATCTAAGTACCGCAAGCCATTTACACATCAATTTAAATTATGGTCAATTGCAAGAGTATCAGATGACCTTTCCTGAAAGGTAGTGCCATGCCAGCGCTAACTTTATTGCTACACAAAACCGGGCTACAACAACAATTAAGTGTTGCCGTCACCATCGGCGTGCTTTGCATCGCACTTTTTTCATCGCTGGTCAGCTCGCTCCAAAGTAGCCGGCAAATCCAAAAAGTATTGGTAACCCAGGGCGAGCGCATCGCGGAAAATCTGGCCAATGGCTCGCAATTGGCCATCTTATACCACAATGGCAAACACGCCGATGCCGCACTGGGCATCACCATGGCCTTTCCCGATGTCGTTTTCGCTGCAGTCTATGAAACTGATGGCCATATCATTACCAAACGCAGCAAGCATGCACAACCTGCCTTTGCCAAAAGCAAATTAATCAGCAGCCCGAATGCGGTGTTGGAATCGGAAAATAGTGAGCGTTGGAATTTCATCGCCCCGATTATGATTGAAAACAATAGCGCTTCGCAATTTGAAAGCGAGGCCCCCAGCAGCCAAACCCTGGGCTATGTGCGCGTCGTGCAAAGCAAAGCCACGCTGACCCGCATGATGTATCAGGTGTTTGCTGTCAATCTGGCTATTTCCTTCTTTTTTGCAATACTGTTTTTGATTGTGATCCGCTTTCTCACCGCGCGCCTGACCCGGCCCTTGCAGCAACTCGCTTCCACCATGGATTTGGCGCAACATGGCAACACCAATTTGCACGCCGATGAGAGCAGCGGCCCCAGTGATGTGGTCACCATGGCGCATGCCTTTAACGGCATGATGACCGCCTTATGGGAACGCGAGCAACGCTTTCGCAGCTTGACCGCACTGTCCTCGGATTGGTATTGGGAACAGGACAAGGAAGGCAAATTCACCTTTATTTCATCCGGCTTTAAAGATATTACCGGACTGGACCCGGCTTCGTTATTGGGCCAGCAACGACAATCCAACGGCCGCTTCCGGCACACCCCGGAGCAATGGCAATACTACCAGGACTGTATCGCCAAACAAGCCGCGTTTTATGATTTTGAATGGGAAATCGACCAACCGGACGGCAGCATTTGCTACGGCTTTAGTAGTGGCGAACCGGTCTGGAATAACGCGGGCGAGTTTCTTGGCTACCGGGGCGTGGGCAAAGACAATACCGCCAGAAAGCGCGGTGAAAATCAAATCAAACAATTGAATCAGCAATTGGAGCAACGAGTACAGGAGCGCACCGCCCAGTTGGAAGAAGCCAAGCTCGCAGCCGAAACCGCCAACCGCGCCAAATCGGCATTTTTAGCCAATATGTCGCACGAAATCCGCACCCCGTTAAATGCGGTACTGGGCTATTCGCAATTGCTCGAAAGCGACCCCAAACTCTCGCACGACTTACTACCCACCGTCACCCCGATCAGGAAAGCGGGCAACCATTTACTGATGCTGATCAACGATATTTTAGATTTATCCAAAATTGAAGCCGGGGCCATGCTGCTCGATATCATCGATTTCGATTTAACCGGCTTGCTGCAAGAAATTTCCTTTCTATTTGTATTGCGCTGCAAACAAAAAAACATCGCCTGGGTTTGTGAGCATAGCCTGCCCAATCCCTGTCCGGTATTGGGCGACCCCGGCAAACTGCGCCAGGTTTTGATCAACTTGTTGGGCAACGCAGTGAAGTTCACCGAAACCGGCACGGTGCATTTGCAGGTAACACAAAGCGCAGCCCAACACTACCAATTCAGTGTCAGCGATACCGGGCCGGGTATTGCGCAAACGGAGCAACAACTGATCTTCCAGGCATTTCGCCAAACCGAAGGGGGTAGTAAAAAAGGGGGCACCGGGCTGGGGCTGGCGATTTCGACTCGCCAGGTCGAGCTCATGGGCGGCCATCTGACGCTGGAATCGACCCTGGGCCAAGGCTCGCGCTTCCATTTTGATTTGCATTTGGCCACCGCGCAAACCAATAGCAGCCACTTTGCGGCGCTCACTCAGGTGCAACATGTTTTACCCAATCATCAGGTTTGCATTTTGGTGGTGGATGACAATGCCGATAACCGGGCTATTTTATCGCGCATGCTGATCAATATCGGGGTGCAAGTCATGCAGGCCGAAGACGGTTTGCAGGCACTTGAGATGATGCGCCAACAGCACTACGATCTGGTATTTATGGATATCCAAATGCCGCATCTGGATGGCTTGGCCACTTTGCACCGCATGCAAGCCGAATTAACGCCACCGCTGCCGCTGTGCGTCGCCATCACGGCGTCGGTACTCCAACATCAACGCGAAGATTACCAGCGTCAGGGCTTTGATGACTTTATCGCCAAACCATTCTTGTTTGGCACCATTTGCAGTTGCCTGCAACGCTTGCTCGGCACCCAATTTGCCTATGCCGCCGAAACAGCTCATGCCGAAACAGCACCTGCCCCGGCAAGCATCAAACTACCGCTGGCCAACTGGCAAGCGATTATGACGGCCCTTGATACGGGCTGGGTCAGCGGCATTGCAGCCGAACTGAGCCGTGTTTTTGAACAAAATCCGGCGACCGAAGAATTTGTCAACCAAATCCAGGATCTGCTTAACCAATACGATATGGATGGCATTCGCCAGGCCATGCAAGGAGTAACTCATGAATAACGAAATACAAATGACCAGCCTGGTCGGTGCCAAGGTACTGATTGTGGATGACACACCCGCCAATATCGGCGTCTTGCTGCGCATTTTGGAACATGAAGGCTATCAGGTATTGGCCGCCACCTCGGGTGAGGCCGCCCTCAAAATTGTGGCGCAAACCACGGTGGACTTGATCGTACTCGATATCATGATGCCCGGCATTGATGGTCTGGAAACCTGCCGCCGCTTTAAAACCATGCCCACCACCCGCATGACACCGGTGATTTTCATCAGCGCCTTAAATGATACGGTGGATATTATTGAAGGGTTTAAAGTCGGCGCGGTAGATTATATTCACAAGCCGTTTCGTCAGGAAGAAGTCTGTGTGCGGGTGCGCATGCATTTGCAAATGACCAAATACTTCAATGCCTACCGCTTTGAAGCCGAACGCCTGCGCGCCATCGTCAATAATATGGCCGAAGGCTTGCTCTTGATTAATACTGACGGCATCATCCGCTCCGCCAATCCGGCAGCCTATAACCTGCTTGGCTACGCACCGGGGCAGTTAGTCGATCTTAATTTGATTGAGTTGTTGACCGAGCCGTTTAATATTGAATATGCGGGTTACTTTTCTTATGAATCCAATCCGGCTGGCCGCTTGAATGCACTGCGCCATGGGCCGCAAGAAGTGGTGTTGCGCGGCCCTTCGGGCAACGCAGTTTGCCTCGACTTAACCATGAGCAAAATTTTTGCCGAAGAAACCCTGTACGTGGGCTTGCTGCACGACATTAGCGCACACAAGCAAAGCCATGATGAATTGCTGCGCATCGCCAGTACCGACCCACTCACCAATCTGGCCAATCGCCGCCAGCTTGATCTGTTCTTACGCCAGGAATGGAGCCGCGCCCAACGTGCCAATAGCACGCTCTCGTTGGCCATCATCGATGTGGATTACTTTAAGCCCTATAACGACACCTTGGGCCACCAGGCGGGCGACCGCTGCTTACAACAAGTCGCTGCCGCCATCAAGTCCATCGCCAACCGCCCTACTGATTTGGCAGCGCGTTTTGGCGGGGAAGAATTTGTGCTACTATTAGCCGCAACCGACATGGACGGCGCACGCCAACTGGCAGAAAGAGCCCGCGCGGCGGTTGAAGCGCAGGCACTGCCACATCCGGCCTCGGGAATTGGCCCTTACGTCACCGTCAGTATTGGCGTGGCAAGTATGTGCCCGCAGAAAGACACCCCCACCAGCGATTTACTGGCGGCTGCCGATGCGGCATTGTACCAAGCCAAGGAACAGGGGCGCAATCGGGTGCTGTGTGCCGGGGCCGATTATCCTGACTCGGTATGAGTTGGATTCGTGGATTCATGGATTGAAGGAGCTGACAAATGAATGCATCAATGACATGGCTGCTGATCGCTGGCGTTCTGGTGGTGTGCGAGTTACTCACCGGTACCTTCTATCTTTTAATGATCGCCTCCGGCATGCTGGTCGGAGCCATTCTCGCAGCCTACGGCTTGGACCCCGCCTGGCAAATGGCGGCTGCCGCCGTAGTCGCCGCGTGCGCCACCTTGGCGCTGCATAACAGCCGCTTTGGCTGGCGTCGTGGCAAACCCGCCAGCACTGACCCGAATGTGATGCTCGATATCGGGCAAACGCTCACCATTGCCCAGTGGGCACCCGCGCAAGGTGGCTGTTACCACGCCCGCAGCATGTATCGCGGCGCGATGTGGGATATTGAATGCCACCAGGAGCGGGCGGAAGCCGGATTATTTACCATTATTGAAGTTCAGGGAAGCCGTTTAATCGTCAAACCAAGCTAAGGAGTTGTCATGATTGAGTTCAGCACTGTCGCCCTCATATTATTGGTCGTTGCCGTGGTTTTTATTTTCAAAACCATTAACGTGGTACCACAGCAGCATGCCTGGGTGGTGGAGCGGCTCGGGAAATATCATGATACATTAGGGCCTGGATTAAATATCGTCGTCCCCTTCATCGACCGCATCGCCTACAAACATATTCTGAAAGAAATCCCGCTGGACGTACCGCCGCAAGTGTGTATCACGCGCGACAATACCCAATTACAGGTGGACGGGATTTTATATTTTCAAATCACCGACGCCATGCGCGCCTCTTACGGTTCCTCCAATTACATTGCCGCCATCACACAACTGGCGCAAACCACCTTGCGCTCGGTGATCGGCAAAATGGAACTGGATAAAACCTTTGAAGAGCGCGACCATATCAACACCGCCATCGTCAATGCGATTGATGAATCGGCCACCAACTGGGGTGTGAAAGTGCTGCGTTATGAAATCAAGGATTTGACGCCGCCCAAAGAAATTCTCCATGCGATGCAAGCGCAAATTACTGCCGAGCGTGAAAAGCGCGCCCTGATTGCCGCCTCCGAAGGGCGCAGACAAGAGCAAATCAACATCGCCAGCGGCGAGCGCGAAGCCTCGATTGCGCGTTCGGAAGGTGAAAAGCAAGCCGCCATCAACCGCGCCCAAGGCCAGGCCGCAGCCATTTTATCGATAGCCACCGCCAGCGCCGAAGCGATCCGCAAAACCGCTGCGGCCCTGCAAGAACCGGGCGGGATTGATGCGATGAATTTGAAAGTGGCCGAGCAATACGTAGCCGCCTTTGGCAATCTTGCCAAGACCAATAATTCGATCATCATCCCGGCCAATTTGGGCGAGATGAGTGGTTTGATTGCAACGGCGATGCAGGTGGTTAAAG
The DNA here is from genome assembly GCA_046597185.1 of Burkholderiaceae bacterium. GTDB lineage: Bacteria > Pseudomonadota > Gammaproteobacteria > Burkholderiales > Burkholderiaceae_D > CAMBDR01. The sequence continues at coordinate 7,714 of JBKJLF010000562.1, forward strand.
CACAACCCAAGGCTTAGGCCGCAAACAGCGCGCTATCAGTTAAAATCGGTCAGTTCAAATAGACCGTCAATTTCACTCAGCCACTCACTCAGCCAAAACCATGATCACTCATCAACCCAACCCACTCTACATTGCCAACCCCGAACGCTACCACGCCATGCCCTACCCGCGCTGCGGTAAAAGCGGCTTGCGCCTGTCGCGCCTGTCACTCGGTCTATGGCAAAATTTTGGTGCCGTCGATACCCAATCGAATGCACGCGCCATGCTACGCCGCGCATTTGATTTGGGCATTACCCATTTTGATTTGGCCAATAATTATGGCCCGCCGTTTGGCTCCGCCGAATCCACCTTTGGCCACATCATGCAACAAGACTTTTTACCGCATCGCGATGAACTCATCATTTCCAGTAAAGCCGGGTTTGATATGTGGCCCGGCCCGTATGGCATCGGTGGCTCACGCAAATATTTGGTCTCCAGTTGCGACCAAAGCTTGAAACGCACGGGCTTGGAATATTTTGATATTTATTACCACCACTGCCCCGACCCCGAAACCCCAATCGAAGAAAGCATGCAAGCGCTGGATTACATCGTGCGTTCGGGCCGCGCGCTGTATGCCGGCATTTCCAACTATGGCCCTGAGCAAACCAAAGAAGCCATCGCCATTTTAAAAAGCCTGGGCACGCCGCTGCTGATCCACCAGCCACGCTACAATATGTTCGACCGCTGGATCGAAAACGGCTTGACCGACGTGTTGCAGCAGGAACAAGTCGGGGCGATTGCATTTTCCCCGTTGGCGCAAGGCATACTCACCAATAAATACTTAAACGGCATCCCGCAAAATTCCCGCGTGGCGCGCTCTGAGCAAATTTATTTGGGCGAAGGTGACCTTACCCCCACAACCATTCAAAAAGTTCAAGCGCTCAATGCCATTGCGCAAGGGCGTGGCCAATCGCTGGCGCAAATGGCAATTGCCTGGGTGTTGCATAATCCGGTGATCACCAGTTGCATTATCGGTGCCAGCCGTCCGGCGCAAATTGAAGATTCAGTCGCCGCACTGAACAATGCGGCTTTTAGCACCGAAGAAATGGCCCAAATTGAAGCCGTGCTGGCACAAGCATAAATACGCCAACGCATGCCATCTGGCAGCACTTACAGCAAACACAGCAAGTGCTGCTCCAATTCAAAGACATGCTCATCAACACACCCGAGCTCACGCAAAGACTGGGCCAGCAATAAAAGGTAATCCCGGTTCGGGCCACTCGGCCCCTCCGATGCCGCAATTTGCTGCGCAATCTGCGCCGCCGATGCCTCGCCCAAAAACGCCGGATTGCAAGCTGTGGCGATATACACCAAACCCGCGCAATTACTACCATCAGCAAAGCGGATCAGCGTCGATAAGCGCACATAGCCATTCTTTTCCCGGTGATCAAGATACTCAAACACCTCTGCGCTGACCCGATACGCCATACCGCCACAGACCGCGCCCATTTCTGGCACCAGCGTTACGACTCGCCCCGGCGCATCGGGCGTGCCCCGATGATCATGCGAGCCTTGCCAAAAGCGGCGCGACCAATCGCGTATGGCTGCAGGTTTGCGCTCCAAGTAGGGAAAATCAATTTTGTAAATCAAAGAACCATAGGCAAACAACCAAATCCCATCGACTGATTCGACGTTTTGCTCTAACCCAACCACCTTTTGCATTCCCGATTCCCCCCCTCTTGTCATGCAATTTGCTTACCCGATTTTGTTACCTTGGCAAGCCAATTTTACCTTGCCAGAAGCAAAATTTCCGGGTACAATCGTGACTTAAATCAATTTAAAATTCCAATATCCAATTATCAAAGGAAAGCACATGAAATTACAGTCTCTTGCCATCGCGGTTTTGCTCGCCGCCAGCACAAGTCAGGCTATGGCAGACACCGTGAGTTTTGATCTGGGTCTGGCCAAGGGTTTCAGTGGCTTTTTCTACGGCAATGTCACCAATGTGGTGGATGTGGAAGGCCGTTTGGCAGTCGGCGGCAACCTCGATACCACCGGGTTTTCAGTCGGCTACCGCACTCCCTATGGCTTTACTGGCCCAAACATGGTGGTAGGTGGCAATGTGCATATCGGCGGTGGTGCCATTTATTCCGGCCCACTCACCAATATTGACACCAATGAGTCCATCGGCCCCATCACCAGTTGGGAAAAACCACCCGGCTATGCCGTGTTTGGCGGCAACAATACCTCACCCGCCTACCTGGATTTGCGCCACCAAGCCAATGTGGTTGATTTTAACGCCGCGAAAGTGCAATTAACCGGTTTGTCGAATAATCTGGCCAGCAAAACTGCCAATGGTTTGGTCGAATTTAAATATAGCAGCGTGTTCCTGACTGGTGACAATACGTCCGATACGCAGATTTTTAACGTCAATTCCAATCAATTACAGAATTTGGTGTTGACCGATGTCAAAGCAGGTGCCAAGGTTTTGGTGAACGTAACGGGTAATTATGACACCGTTACCTTTAGCGGTGGCCAAACCGGTCAATGGGAAAGCTTGCGCGACCGTGTAATTTTCAATGTCACCAATGCCCGTGAAGTCAATGTCAATACATTCTTGTGGGGTAGCATTTTGGCCAACAACTCGAATATCACGGGCTTTGGCCACCTCGAAGGCAATGTGGTTGCCAATTCGCTGTCAACCCGGCTTGAAATTGGCTACGAGCCTTCGCCTCCGGTGCCAGAACCAGAAACGTATGCGATGATGCTGGCTGGCTTGGGCGCACTGGTTTGGATCAAGCGGCGCAAGGCAGCACAAGTAGTGTAGTGGCATAAGCGCAATTTTGAACCGCCTTGATTTTCGCAAAAACCCGCTACGGCGGGTTTTTTGTTATCTGTTTTCAAAAACCCTTATGCGAATCAGGGTGTTATTACATTGAATGGTGCGATAATTGGCGCTGTTTTTTCACTTTTTAATAGGATTAAATATGCAAACATCATTGAAACTGGCTTTGGCCGCGCTGGCAATGAGCTGCTGCGCCGCAGCCCAGGCCGATATTACGGTCACTATGAATATGGTCGATGAAAATGGTATCGGCAAGGCAGTGGGCACCGTCACCATCAGTGAATCGGCTTATGGCTTGGTGTTTACGCCCGCCTTGAGCGGTTTGGCGGCGGGTTTGCATGGCTTCCATTTACATGAAACCGGCAATTGCGGCAGCAAAGAAAAAGATGGCAAAAAAGTTGCCGCCCTGGCAGCAGGCGGCCATTATGATCCGGCTGGCGCGAAAAAACACGGCACACCATGGGGTGATGGCCATTTGGGTGATTTGCCACCCTTATTTGTCGATGCCGCAGGCAATGCCAATCAAGCGGTATTGGCACCGCGCCTTAAAATGGCGGATTTGGCTGGGCGTGCCATCATGCTGCATGCCGGTGGCGACAACCATTCCGACCACCCGGCGGCACTCGGTGGTGGCGGCGCGCGCGTGGTGTGCGGCACCACGCCTTAATTGATTGAAAAATCGCGATTCAATACTCATCAAACAAAACAATACGATTGCGGCCAGAATGCTTGGCCGCATACAAAGCACTATCCGCTTGCTCAAACAGGGTTTTGGCGTCCACCTGCTCACGTAATTCGGCAATCCCCGCCGAGAGCGTGACGTTAAAACTGGATTGGCTATCCGAGCTATTGTGCTTGATATTGGCAAAGCAAGCCCGGACTTTTTCCAAGGCCTGCCGCGCCTCATCGGCTGAAGTATCAGGAAACACCACCGCAAACTCTTCGCCGCCGTAACGCCCGATAATATCGAGCCGACGCAGTAATTGCTGCAACAATTGCGCCAGTGAGCGAATCACGTTATCGCCGACCGAATGGCCATAGTTGTCATTCACATTCTTAAAGTAATCCAGATCAATCATCGCCACCGACATAGCCTTGCGATGCCGTTTGGCGCGCTCCAGCTCCAGCATCGCCTGTTCTTTGATGGTGGAATGGTTAAACAAGCGGGTCAGGCTGTCACGCAAAATCAAATCACGCAAACCGCGGTAGCGCTCGACCCGGCTGGAAATCGACGAAACCAAATAGCTGGCGGGCATGGGCTTGGTCAAGAAATCATCTGCCCCAAAACTGACGACATCCAATTGCTTGTCCATATTGTTTTCTGTCGATAAAAACACGATGGGCATATCGATATACATACTCTCCTGGCGCACAATTTGCGCCAACTGAGGGCCGCTGCACTTGGGCATATACACATCCATCAACAGCAAGTCGGGGCGATGTTCGGCCAAAACATTGAAAATATCGCCCGGATCATGCAAAACCACCACCTCCATACCCACACTACGCAGCACCGCGCTATAAAAATCGGTAATACATGGATCATCATCGACAATTAAAATACGGTAGGGTTGTTTGTCTTCGTTGCGCAGCATTTCTTCGATGCGCCCCGCCAGAGCCACCATGTTCACGGGGCGAACAAAATAACCGCTGGCTTTGGCCAATACCGCCGCCAGACGCGTTTCAAATTGACCATTATCGGCAAGGCAAATACGCAAGACTTGCGGCGGGATAAAATCGGACAACTGGCTGAGGTTGAGTTGGCAACCCATATCCACAATCAACACCATCGGCAAATATTGCCGGGTAGCCGCACCCAGGGTAGGGAAATCTGAAAACACTTGCACCTTATACCCAAAGTTTTCCAACTCGGAAACCAGGTAGGCATTGCAAGGGGGTTGTGCATCGAGTAAATAGACCAGTCGCGGTTCCGGCATGGCGGTGTTTTGCGGCAACACGACGAGTTCACAAAAATCGGTTTGCGCGAGACCCCGCTCGGCATCCAGAGCCGGGCCGTTTTGCGGATCAACCGCAGCCCAGGTTATGAACGCATCAATTTTAAGTGTGACGGCGGGCAATCGATCTACGTTCCATTGATCGCTTGCAAGCAAGTTGACAATGCTGCGCTCAATGAGTGCGGCAGCCTTACCCAAAACCAAAAAACCGAACGTACCCGCCGAACCTGCCATGGTATGTAACTCGGCATGCAAGTGCTTGATTTTTTTGAGGTCGAGCGGATCAGCCTGACACGCACGCAAGGCTTGATCCAAGCTTGCCAGTTTGTCGGGAATCGTTTTGGCATAACGCTCCGATAACTCACGTAGCTTTGCCGCCAAGAATTCTTCATTGCTCGTCGTCGCCATCCGTAGTTCTCTCCCATATCAGCAAGGCATTCCTGACTATTGTATGCCGATTCTGATCAGAGAAAACAGCAGGCAGCCTATTTTATTGGTTCAGCCCACGAAATCAGATTCGGCGTACTGTTCGGAGCACTACAGGGCTCGTCATCAAATGCGATATCGCCCAGAGGCGTTGGCACACCACTGGTTTGCAGGTTTACGAAATCATATTGACTACGATCCATCAGGTGCGATGGCACCACGGTCGAGAGTGCGGAAAACATATTTTCCACCCGACCCGGATATTGTTTATCCCAATCGCGCATCATGGCTTTAATTTGTTTGCGCTGTAAATTCTCTTGCGAACCACATAAATCACAGGGAATAATCGGGAATTTTTTCACTACGGCATAACGGCTGGTATCGATTTCTTTGACATAGGCCAGCGGCCGGATCACGATGTGTTTGCCATCGTCCGACTGTAATTTGGCAGGCATCCCTTTAAGCTTGCCGCCAAAGAACATATTTAAAAAGAAGGTTTCCAAAATATCGTCCCGATGGTGGCCCAGCGCAATCTTGGTCGCGCCCAATTCATCGGCAACCCGATATAAAATACCGCGCCGCAAACGCGAACACAGGGAACAGGTGGTTTTACCTTCCGCAATGACGCGCTTGACAATGCTATAGGTATCCTGATTTTCGATATGGTAGGCCACGCCCAATTTTTCCAGGTAGGCAGGCAACACATCGGCAGGAAAATTCGGCTGTTTTTGATCCAGATTAACGGCCACAATATCAAAATGAATCGGCGCGCGCTGGCGCAGAGTAAGCAAGATATCCAGCATCGCATAACTATCTTTACCACCGGACAGGCAGACCATCACCTTGTCGCCCGCTTCGATCATATTGAAGTCGATAATGGCTTGCCCCACCAAACGGCACAAGCGTTTATGCAATTTATTATTTTCATAGGCCAGCTTTTCGGCTTGCTTGATCGTTTGCGTTTGCGTTTGCGTTTGCGTTTGCGTCTGGGCCAAGCCCGGATCGGTACAAGGTGCATTCATGCCCCACTCCTTTGTTTAGTAATTATTCGCTGCGGCTACACCGACTCTTCATCTTTAATAAAAAACACTTCTACGCCAACGCC
>JBKJLF010000579.1:0-3194 GCA_046597185.1 Burkholderiaceae bacterium
GATGACTTTGGGCATGAATGCATTTTATGAATTTTACCCATTGTGGATGGTGGAATATCTGCATTTTACCAGTCGCCACATCGCCATTTCCACGGCGGGCATGTGTCTGCTGATGGCTGCCACCAGTAGTTCAATGAGTAAATTTACCAGCAGCACGCCCCCTTTAATCCAGGCACGGCGCTGGGCCTGCTTGCTTGGACTGTGCTTAATGCTGCAACCGTGGTTACCGGGCTGGTATGGCTTGGCGGTGGTTGCACTGGCAGGGATACCGATTTCGATGTATAACGCAATCGCCCCGGCTTACTTTTCTGAAAATTTTGGTGAACAGGGGCAAGGCAAAATCATGGGCTTATTAACCACCACCTTTTGCCTGGGTAATGTGATCATTGCTTTGCTGGGCAGCGTGCTGACCTTGCTCGATACTCGTTTGATTATTTTTGTTGGCGGTGCGTGCTGCATGGCGGGGGTATGGATTTTTAGCCGCTGGATCGGTGGCCACGGCCCGCTGGCGCAATTAGCGCAGGAGGCATGATGAAAGCGTCCGATCAGATATTATTTTTCTTGAAAACGCAGGGCGCGCAAAGCACGCACAGCGTGGCCGCACACATGGCACTGACCAGCATGGGGGCGCGCAAGCATTTGCAGGCGCTGCAAGAAAACGGCTTGCTCGAATTTGACGAGCGCATTGAAGGCCCGGGCCGCCCCACCCGCTATTGGCAATTAAGCGCCGCCGGGCACCAGCGCTTCCCGGATCGGCATAGTGATTTGACGCTGCAATTGATCACCCATGTAAAAACCCTGTTTGGTGAAGCGGGCTTGCATCAATTGATTGATGCCAGGGAGAGTCAAGCCAAACTCAGCTATGCGGCGCGCATGCAAAGCGCGCCGGACTTGGCCGCGCGGTTGCAGGCCCTGGTTGCGATTCGGCGCGAAGAAGGGTATATGGCCGAAGTGCACCAAGAGCCGGATGGCAGTTGGTTGCTAGTCGAAAACCACTGCCCGATTTGCGCCGCCGCCGCCCAATGTCAGCAGTTTTGCCATTCTGAGTTGGCCTTGTTTCAGCAATTGCTGGGGCCGGAGGTTAGTGTGCAGCGCGATGAGCATATCTTGGCGGGAGCGCGGCGTTGTGCTTATCGGATTAGCAACCATGTCAGCGCGGCTGCCAGCGCGCAGCATGCACAAAAAACTGCCATTTAAGTCAAGTGATTTTAATAATACCTGTTATACTGGATGCCGTTTTCCACCAAGCCACCAGTGGTAGGGCTGCATGATAGTGATAGATAGCCTGCCTCGACCCTGATTTCGATCCATTTCCAATCATTTTTTGGGGTTTTTCATGACTTTACGCTCTACCTTATTTTTGTGTGGCGTGCTTGCCAGTTCGCCTGTGTGGGCGGCTGATGCGCCTGCGCCCACGACGGCCAAGCCAGCCGTCATCCCTGTCGAAGTTTTTACCACTGACTCCATTTTTAGCAATCCCAGATTATCGCCGGATGGCAAGCATATTGCGATTAATGTACGGATTCAGCGCAATGGTCGTGAGGTGCCAACCATGACCATCTATACGCTGCCGGACTTGAAGGTTGTGAGTGTCATCGCAATGAAAAAGTTTGAAATGCCGCTCAATTTCGTATGGGCCACCAATACCCGGTTGATTGTCGCCAAGGGGATTGAAGTCGGATTGCGCGAGGCACCGCGCAGAACGGGTGAATTGGTTGCCGTCAATTTGGACGGTACTGAGCAAGAATACCTGTATGGCCGCGACAACTTTGCCCAATCCAGCAAGGGCGACCGCTACCATGACGATCATGGCTGGGGTTATATCGCAGGCATCCCCAAATCCCGCAATGGCCATGTCTTTGTTGGCGCACAAGAATGGGGCAGGGATCGCAGCATTTTGCTCGACATTAATTCTATCAAATCGGCGCGCAAATCGATTGCCAATCTTGCGGTCAAAAATCTGGATTTTACGCTACAGAACGATGACACGCCGCGCTTTGCCTACGGCGCAAACGACGATAATGATGCGATTTTATATCGCTTCGATGACAGTACCAGCAAATGGAATCAGGTAGCCAAGGAGCTGGTTGGGGTCGAACTGGAGCCCTTGTCTTTTTCACCCGACGATAGTGAAGTTTATTTCCTGAGAAGTGCCAAGGGTGAGCCTACCAGCGTGATCCGGGAGTCGCTGGCGACTGGCAAACGCACCGAAATCGCCAAGGACCCTTTTGCCAGCATCACCCGCTTTCAATGGACCGAGCGGCCATCGGTGCCATTTGCCGTAGGCACCAGTGTGGGCTTACCAACCTTACGCTATTTGGACGAGAAATCACCCAATGCGGTACTACACAAATCGCTGAGCCAACAATTTCCCGATGCCGTGGTCAGTTTCATCAATTTTACTGACGATGGCAGCAAACTGCTGTTTTATGTTTCCAGTGACCGTGACCCTGGCTCGTATTTTCTGTACGACAAAAAAACCAGTACCGCAGATTTATTGTTTACCACATCGCCGCATGTCGATCCCGAGCAAATGGCGGAACGCCGTCCGATTCGCTTCAAGGCACGCGATGGCCTTGAAATTGCGGGCTATATCACCTATCCGAAAAATATTGATTCCAAGAAAAATAAAGCCCCAATGATTGTTTTCCCCCATGGCGGCCCAATTGGCCCGGCGGACAGTTGGTATTACGACGACCACGCACAGTTTTTGGCCAGCCGTGGTTATGCCGTGCTGCAAGTCAATTATCGCGGCTCGGGCACTCGTGGCGACAATTTTATGAAAGCGGGATATCGCCAGTGGGGTGGCAAGATTCAGGACGATATCGTTGACGGCGTGAAATGGGCGATTTCGCAAGGAGACATTGCTGCCGAACGGATTTGTACCTATGGTGCCAGTTTTGGTGGCTATTCCGCACTGATGTTACCAATCCGCGAACCCGGCATGTTTAAATGTGCGGTCGGTTATGCGGGTGTTTATGATTTAGCCTATATTTTTAAAGAGGACAGGACCAAAGGCAACAAGGGTGCGGAAAACTTTTTTAAACAGGTGCTTGGTGAAGACCCCGAAGAATTGACCCGCTTCTCGCCCAGCAAACACGCCGAAAAAATCAAAGTACCCGTATTTTTGGTACATGGCGGGAAAGATGAAACCGCCCCCATCGAACATGGCAAACGCATGCGCGCTGCCCTCA
>JBKJLF010000669.1:0-2959 GCA_046597185.1 Burkholderiaceae bacterium
CAAACACAATTTATCGGTACGGCCCATCTACCACTTCAAGCATGAGCGCATCAAGGCGCATATTGGTATCTGCTACTTGGCATTTGCCTTAATGCGTCATGCGCAAGTTCGCATCAAGCTAGCGCAACATCAGATGAGTGTCGAAGACATAAAGCGCTCACTTTATGGTGTCCAAGCATCCATTCTCATCCATAAAAAAACCAAGGCGCGTTATCGTCTGCCAGGCAAATTCACCCATGACACAGTGAAAATCTATCGCGCATTTGGCGTCACAAGAAACCTTGATGTCGCCGTTTTGCTTGACTAGTCACCCGTCCCCGCATCCCCAAGCTATTATTCTGCACATGAAATAATGTAGTGCCAGAATTGGGTTAACTCATTGTTTTTAAGGAATTTACTCATTTTTTTTGGGTGAAAAGTGCGGAAGTCGGGCGCAACTGTATTGGCAAAACCACCGCCGTGGGCTATTTGATCCGCGTCCAGCACCAAGCCCAAGCACTCAACCTCAGTGTCGATTACCTGTTGAAGTAGGGTCGCCAGATAACGAATCGCACCTTGCTTACTGTTTTTGATACCGCCAAACTCCCTTGGCGGGGCAACTTTAACGCAGGAATCCATGCCATGCGCCTTGCAAAATTGTTCAAAGAAACTCTTATCGTTCACACCCTCAACCAATAACAAGCGATTTGACTTGGCCATTAGCGTACCTCAACGTCGGATTGGGTCAGATCCATAAGCTGCTCTTCATCAAAAACGGTGGCGATAACCCGGCCTTTGTCACTGTTTCGGCCACTACGACCAATACGGAACAGGACACCTTGAATCTCTTTGCGTGCGTTGGCGACTTTGGCGAAATTTTCGATGCAATCCCAACTATGGGTGGTGGCGTAGACTTGAATGTCAAGTTTAGCGGCCAAGTCAAACACCAACGCCCATATTTTTTCTTGGACACTGTAGTGCAAGCCGTTTTCAAACTCATCAACCAGCAAGAAACCGCCTTTTGCGGAAAATATCTTGAGCACCAGTTGCAACACTCTCAACATGCCTTCGCCTAAACTATTCAGCGGTACCGGCTCATCATGATTGGCAAGCTTTACTTTAGCGGTGCGGAAACCGTGCAACGAACCAGGAACAACACCTTCGTTTCGGACGAAGGTAAGCGCTTCAAATTCCGTGAGGATTAGCCGAAGCGCGTCTTGGACGATATTCTGGCTAGCAGTTAAGGCAATTTTATCCCATTCGCTTGCCAATTCATCAATTGGAACAAGCAGTGTCGGCACCATGCTACACGGCGTTGCACTAGGCAACTCAACCGTGGTGGCACCTATGCTAGGCGTAAAACGTATCATGTTGGTTCGCTCACCTTTTTGAACAAACAGGGCTTGCTTTGCCTGGGTCATGTCAACGGAATCCATTTCGGATTTAAGCGAACGCTCAATTCGCGGGTAATGCACGGTCTCACCAAATGCATTCGTGCTACTTATCTGCGCTTCAAAAAAATACCCATGCTCAATTTTAAGTAGATTCCCAGTAAGCGGGTCACCTATTTCAATAGCCTGTCCATCCTCTTGCGGAAATCGTCTTCCGAAAAAAAAACCCTTATAAGGAAGCGGAGCCTCACTATCGCGACTCACTTCCTTTGCACGAAATATTTCATCATGAGCAGATGCGATAAAATCTAGCAACGCGGGGGCCGCATTCCCAGCAAAAATCTGCAATGCCTCCAGCACCGAACTTTTACCGGAGTTGTTCTTGCCCACAATCAAATTCACACGCCCTAGTTTGGTGACCTCGAAGTCTTCCAGCGCGCGAAAATTTTTGATTTTTAGGGATGTCAACATCGTCATTTCTCCAGTTATTGCCGTATTTTACTCGACCCTGCCGCAAGTTACCGCTTTCACGCCGTCTATTTGGATTCGATCCACGCGTCGCTTAGGTTATAACACCCGCTTTAATTGCCACCAAGAAAACTAACATGGAAGCTGAACGCGTAAACACCCTGGCTGCACTCATCGCCGACCTGACCCTCAGCAGCAACGAACTTCGGGGGTATCTTTGACTTCCAAGGCAAGTCAGAGAAACTAGAACAACTGATTCAAGAACTGGAAGACCCCGCCGTTTGGAATGACCCGAAACGGGCCCAAGATACGGATAGGAATTTCAACCGCATGAGTCAAAGTATTACACGCAAAACCATGCAAAATCAACACATATGCGATCTTTAGCAACCAGAATCGACTATCCCAGCCACCACCACAGCCCACAAACCCATCAACAAAACGCGCATATTCACCTAACTTTCATGATGCGGCATCGCCCACAACACCCCGAAAATACCGGGGTGACCGCGTGCCGATTTATTTGGTGGGGGTCGAGTTTTCAAAAGTTGGGCGCAATTTGTTGGAGTTTGAGGTGGAGGTAAAAGAGTGACCTGGCCCATGAAGCAGCCAAGTAACAATCAAACCTTCCCCCTCTGCTGCAATTGCGCCGCCAACAACAGCATTTCAAAATCATCCGACGAAATCGGCCGTGAAAACAAATAGCCCTGCGCAAAGTCGCAACCCGCCGCCGCCAGCAATTCACGTTGCGTGTCTTTTTCCACCCCTTCCGCGATGACTTTCAAACCCAATTTATGCGCCATCAAAATAATCGATTCGCACAGGGTTAAATTGTCTGGGTCGGTATCCATATTGCTAACAAAAGATTGATCAATCTTCAGGAAATCAATATCAAACTTTTTCAGGTAGGACAAACTCGAATAACCGGTGCCAAAATCATCCAGCGAAACCTGTACCCCCGCATCGCGGAAAGCCAGCAATTTGTCGTTGACATTGCGCTCCACATTCATCAGCAAGCCTTCGGTAATTTCAATCACAATGCCGTAGCCGGGCAAGTTCAGGCTTTCCATATACTTGAACCAGGCGGCGGAATGGCCGCCGTCACTGCGAAATTGCACCGG
>JBKJLF010000888.1:0-10157 GCA_046597185.1 Burkholderiaceae bacterium
GGTGGGGATAAATCAGAATTACAATGGATTGGCTTTGTGCTGCTTATGCCAACTGTTGCGTCATGGCGACGGGCTGGCCGCCATGGCTGTGGTGTTTCAGTTTATTGGCAGATCAAGAAATTCTCTTGCCTGTGTTTCTGTCATACCTTTTTGCATTGCAGACCGGATTGCTCTGGCATTGGCTTCGTTCGCGCCGCGTGCCTCACCGCGTGCCTCACCGCGTGCCTCACCGCGTGCCTCACCGCGTGCTTCACCACGCCGTTCAGCCGCTCTGAGTTCGGTGAGTTCAGTCATCAAGGCGCGTTCGCGCACGTCGGCTAAGCGGCGTGTTTCTTCATCGCTCGACAGCGTTGTCAGTATGTGCATGGCTTCCAGCACCGGCGGGTAGGCGATTTGGTTCATGATGTCTGGTTCCTTCCAATGTTGAAAATACTTGACCCAGGCGGCCAAAGCCGCCCATCTGTCAGTTTGCCCCTCAGGCGCGCCAGCCGCGAGGCGGTCGCTTTTTGCCAATTCTACAATGTAAAGCTGAAGTTCGCTACCCAGTCTGACGGATGGATTGTCCCGGTCACGCATTTCAAAGCACCAATCAGCCTGTTTTTGCCCTGGAAACAGGTCGTAGGCCAGTAAATGAATGCCGATCACGGGTTTTAATTCATTATAGGCGATACCTGCTTTTAATTGGGTGCTTAATGTTTTGGACAAATACAACATGCTGCGCGCGCTCCACTCTTCGCGCCGGCTCATTTGCATTTCGACATTAAATAAATTCCCGGCGGCGTCTTTGGCCAAAATGTCGAGCACAATATATTTGCCATTCAATTCTTCGGCGGCGATTTGTGGGTTGAGGACCTCGACTACCGTAATCGGCGTTTCGTTGGCGCGCACGGCGTTGATCAGGTCGGTCAGCAGAGGCAGGGAGCGGGAGAACAATAGTTTGAAAACCAGATCGTTGCGTGGGTCGAGCAGAGGAGCGTTCATTTTGACAGACCTTTCGATGTGGGTGGTGGATGAATTGCGATTGGCGCTGTTTATTTTAACAGTGAAATCAAGGCTTGCCCATTTTGATGGAAAATTTTGCGATAATGAGCACACGCAAACAGCGGGAACGGCGTTGCAATTTTTAAAGATGATGATGGTAAATTGATTAATGTGTTGGTTTTTTTAAGGAGATTGATCGTATGGGTATGACACTTTGGATGCAAACATTGGATGGCAGAAATATGTCGGAAGACAGCGATGATTATTCGCTCATGCACGACATGGCTGAAACGCTGGATGAACTCTGTGAGAAACTGGATGTTCCCAAGCTGACTTCGTTTTTCGACATGACCGACCTTGAATTGAACACGGACGATGATTATGATGGTGACGAAGAGACGGAAGTGGATGACGAAACCGGCTTGGCTTACGGTATCGATGATATGGCGTGGTTCGATGTCGCAACAGGTTTGGTGACGCTGCAAGCCCTGCGCGATGAAGTTGAAGGGACCTGGGGCGAGGAGCTTGATGAGGATAGTCGGGAAATTTTGTTGGAAGAGTTGGAGGGTTGTATCGACATATTGACCGATCTGCCGTCCGAAAGCGGCAAGTTTCATTTGGCGGTGATAATGTAGGCGCGCCAAATTGGTTGGATGAGACAGGCAGCATGCATTGGCTGTGCTGCCTGTTTTGTGTAGCCAAAAATGGCGTTTTGCAAACATGGCTGTTCGGCCAGGTCGCGGTCAGGCCTTATTCCTCCAAAGCCAGCATGCCAGAGCCGGTGTCGTGTTCAATCGCCTGCTGTTCCAGCACATCGGTTTCCAATACCCGGTGCAACAAGGTATAGCTCACGCGCCACTGCATGGTGCCGCACAGCACGGTCACCGATTTATCATTGAGCCGGATCACCTTGCCGCTTCGCTGTTGATGATTACGGTCAAGAAAGCCCACCATCTCCCCCACGGCAACTTCATTGCGGCTCAAGCCTTGTTTGGTTTGTTCGCGGATTTGCACATCGTCACCATCCAGATTGATGGCAGCGGCTTCAATCAACCAGCGTTTGCCATCGTCTTTATCCAAAACCACGACTTGTTTGCGGCGTATCTCCAGAATTGTTGCCTGATGCAGTCCATTGGCGTGTTCGTTGAAATATTCCACCGCCTGCCCGACCTGCAAGCGTGACAGCACGGCTTGCACATAACGCGGCTCATTCAAAACCCGGTTAATCGCCGAGCGCATACGGAACAGTTGGAATGCGGAAGCGGCATTCAAGGCTTTAAATACGGCGGAAAAATCCATTTTTTTATCACTCCTATGGGTTATGGTTGGGGCAGGTGCTTGCTGAAGGGGGTATTTTACAGCAGTGGACAAGGCGACGGCTTGCAACACGGGGCGGCAGGCGTTATGATGCAGACTAATCCTGAAATGAGGGAGTTGTGATGAGACAGGTTGGCAAACGACGCGAAGCGCCCATTTCCGAGCATGCCAGTGCCGTGCTGCTGGTGGAAGGTGCTCGTTTTAACGAAGTAGTGGCCCATTTGGCACCGTCAACTTTTGTGCCGAAAGGCATTTACCGCTTTAAAAGCCATGAAGCGATGAATCAACATCAACAAGATTGTCTGGTGCAGGGCATGGGGCGGCTGGCGGCGGAGCGTGCGTAATGGAAGAATTTTGCCGCCCTGCGACGCTGGAAGATTTGAAGTTATTATTACGCTCGTTGAATGAACATCAGGTTGAATATTTGCTGATTAGTGGTTATGCCTTGGCGACCCACGGCTACCAGCGTGCAACCACGGATATTGATGTATTGATACCCGCAACGGCAGAAGCTGGCCAGCGCTTGAAAGATGCATTGATGGTATTGCCGGATCAGGCGGCGAAAGACCTTGAGCCGGAATGGTTTGAAGAAGGTGAAAATATTCGGGTTGCCGATGCATTTGTGGTAGATATCATGCTCAATGCCAATGGGCAGACCTTTGCCACTCTCAAACAATATGCTGAAACGGTGGATCTGGATGGTATCCCGGTGAGAACGGTGAGTCTTGAAGGATTGCTCTTGACCAAGCAAACCATGCGTGACAAAGACGTGAGTGACCGTATTATTTTGGAGCGGGCGATTGCGGTATTTAAGCAGCAGCGACGCAAGCCGGATAGCGATTAAAAGGTGCGCTGAGTAAAACGCAGCGTTGTTACCGTCAGGCTTCTTGCGATTCGTCTGGCGCGCCTTGTCCCACTTCATCCAATACCCCCTGGCCAATTTCAGCCACGGCGGCAGATTCTTGCCCATCAGCAAAATCCACTTGCTGCGAAGCCAGTTACACCCCGTTATACTGCTCTATTGCAAGCTATCCGCACTCGGCCCACGCATTGGCAGCGAAATTAAGCGATAATAAGCGCACCAATTACACCAATTACACCAATTACACCAATTACACCAAAATCAGTATTGTCAAATAGCCTCGACATTTACCGGAGCCAGATTTCATGACCCAACTTCGTCCTTACCTGATTTATGCATTCAGCCTGACCCTCTTCACCGGTTCTCTTACCAGCTCATCCATGACCCACGCCGCCAGCACCACCCCTCAACCCGGGCAAGGGTACCAAATCCCGCCCGCCGCCCTGCAAGCCATCGTCGATGCGCCGCGTGCGCCCAGCCTGCATTTAAGCCCCAAACGGGATTGGGCCGCCATGGTGCAAACACCCGCCTTGCCGGGCATTCGCGAAGTAGCCCAGCCAGAACTGAAACTGGCCGGTTTGCGCATCAACCCGCGCACCTATTCTGCCAGCCGTTTTGGTTTTGGCAGCGATTTATGGCTGCTGGGCGTAATCAGCCAAAAAGAAGTGCGCATCAAGGGTTTGCCCACACCATTGCGGCTGGCCGATGTTCAATGGTCGCCCGACAACCGCTATCTGGCCTTCAGCCATATCGGTGAGAGTGGGGTGGAACTCTGGTTGCTGGATGTGGCCGCCAAAAGCGCACGTCGCCTGGACAAGCAAGTGATTAACAGCGTGGTCAGTCGCGGCTTTTCCTGGTTGCCCAACAGCCAATCCCTGCTGGTGCGGCATAAGCCCGCCAACCTGGCAGCCGCCCCGGTGTCAGACGGCATACCCACAGGCCCCAACCTGCAAGAAACCAGCGGCAGCGGCAACAAACAATTGCGCACTTACCCCGATCTGCTGAAAAACGAGGCCGATGCTACCCTGTTTGAACACTATGCACGGGTGCAACTGGCCGTGCTGGATTTGTCCGGCACCAGCAAACCCGTTGGCACCCCCGAATTGTTTGTGACGCATCAGGTGTCACCCAACGGCCAATTGATCCTGACCCAAAGCATTGATCGCCCGTATTCTTATATTGCGCCACTGCCTACTTTCCCGAAACGGATTGAAATTCGCGATTTGTCCGGCAAGGTGGTGCATACGCTGGCCAAGCGTGGGCTGGAAGAAGGTTTGCCGCCGGGCGACGATGCGGTGTCAACCGGGCCGCGCCTGCTTTCATGGCGTTCTGACGCCAGCGCCACCGTGGTCTGGGCTCAGGCGCAAGATGGCGGCGACCCCAAACAAAAAGTGGATGTGCGCGACAAGGTGTTTGCCTTGGCCGCACCCTTCACCGGGCAGGTGCAAACCCTGGCAGCCCTCGGTGGCCGCTACCATGGCATGCATTGGGGTAATGGCAATGTCGCCTTGCTGGACGAAGGCTGGCACAAAACCCGCGAGCGCAAACTGTGGCGCATCGCACCGGATGCAGCCACCCGCGCGCCGGAGTTGATTTTTAGCGGCTCCTCCGAAGACGCCTATCAAGACCCCGGTGAGCCGCTTACTCAGCTTGACCACGCCGGCTTTGCACGCTTGCAATTGCTGGCAGCCGAAACCGTCCTCATGGCAGGCGAGGGGGCCAGCCCGGAAGGCAGCAAACCGTTTTTGGATAGCCTGGATTTAGCCAGCAAGAAAAAGCAACGCCTGTTCCAAAGCAGCGGCCCGGTGTATGAAAGCGTGTCCTCGGTGATTTCCGACGATGCCAGCGTCCTGATCACCCGGCGCGAAACGCCGGAGCAGCGCCCCAACTATTTTGTGCGTGATCTGAAAAAAATCGGCGATGCGCAATTAAGTGCCTTAACCCAATTCCCGCACCCTTTGCCGCAATTGATCGGCATCCAAAAAGAAGTGATTCATTACCAACGCGCCGATGGCGTGGATTTGCATGGCACTTTGTATCTGCCACCGAATTACGATGCCAAACGCGATGGCCCCTTGCCGCTGTTGATGTGGGCTTATCCGCAGGAATTCAAATCGGCCAGCGCAGCGGGCCAGGTCAAGGATTCACCTTACCAGTTCAATACCATTAACCCCGCCAGCGCCAAAGCCATGGTGGCCATGGGTTATGCAGTCCTGGATGACCCCGCCATGCCCATCGTCGGCGTGGGTGATAAAGAACCGAACGACAGCTATCTGCCGCAATTAATTGCCTCCGCCGAAGCCGCCGTGAATGAAGTGGTGCGCCGGGGCGTGGCCGAGCGGCACCGGATTGCGATTGGCGGCCATTCGTATGGTGGCTTCATGACGGCCAATTTGCTGGCCCACACGCGCCTGTTCCGCGCCGGCATCGCCCGTAGCGGTGCCTACAACCGCACGCTCACGCCATTTGGCTTTCAGGCCGAAGAGCGCCAATTCTGGCAAGCCAAAGACGTGTATCAAGCCATGTCGCCGTTCAATTACGCCGAAAAAATCAAGGATGCTTTGTTGTTTATCCATGGCGAACAGGATAACAACCCCGGCACCTTCCCGATCCAGAGCGAACGCATGTTTCAAGCCATGAAAGGCTTGGGCGGCACCGCCAAACTGGTAATGTTACCCAACGAGAGCCATGGTTACCGCGCGCGCGAATCGATTTTGCATACGCTGTTTGAAACCAATGCCTGGCTGGAAAAATATGTGAAAAATGCGCAACCCTGACACCATCCGCCCACGGCCAGCGCATTGGGTTGGGCGGTGCCAGAATTGATTGAACTATTTCTTATGGAGTGCAAACCATGACCAGTACACACAGCGCAGCAGCGCAATTGGCAGCAGAATCAGCAGCAAAGTCAGCCGCCAGCCGCCTTGAATTTGACCCGCAATTGCAAGCCTTGCGTGATTTTTTGCCATCACTGTTACCCTTCCTGGAAATCGACAGCCGTAGTTACGGCTCGATTTTTGTCGAAAAAAAGTCCAACCTGTCGTGTATGGTGAATTTGCGCCAAAGCCAGGTCAGCGATGATGTTTCGCTGGGGCTGGTGCTGCGTATTTATGACGGCTACACCCTCTACGAATGCGCGACCGATGATCTTGAACCCGACTCGCTGATGGAAACCGCGATCAATTTTGCGTGCCGGGTTGCCGTCACCGCGCCGCAAGACGGTGCGGTGCGGCGCGAATATCACGCCACGCCCTGGGCCCAGCGCTTAAAGGCGCAGCTTGATGCCGATATTACCTCGCAAATTGCGCCGGACGTGACGCCGCAATCGCAAGTGCATTTTGGCATTCGCTTCGAACAAGACCCGCGCAGTGCATCCACCCAAACCCGGCTGGCGGGCTTGAAAGATATTCTGACGCGCATCCAGGCGCGTGCTGCGCAGCACGGTTTGGCCGAGGCTGACCTCAGTTATATGATGGCGCGCCAGAATATGGCCATCGAAACCTCGCTTTTTATTGACAGCGAAGTGAATATGTCACAAAGCCTGATGCGCCTGAGCCTGACGCTGTTGACCATGTCGGGCGCGGATCGCACTTATGCGCGCTTTGGCGGTTTGGGTGGCCTGGAAACGATTGCCTTTGCCGATAGCGAGTTTGATGTGTTATTGGGCGATTTGGCGGCCTTGAAACAATCGCAGCGCATTCAACCCGGCAAATACCGCATCCTGATCAGCCCCGGCATTGCCGGCGTGGTGGCGCATGAAGCGTTTGGCCACTCGCAAGAGGGCGATACCTGCGCACGTGGGCGTAGCAAAGCGTGGGAGTTATATCAATCGGGCGAGCGGGTAGGTAATCCACAAGCCACGATTTTGAATAATCCGGCGATTTTCCAAAACGGTGCCGACAGTTTTGCCGCCTGGGGCAGCTATTATTTTGATCAGGAAGGTTGGCTGGCGCAAGAGCAAGTGCTACTCGATGCAGGCCGCCTGTGCTCACCGATGACCAATATGACTTCCGCCTTGCGTCTGGGCGTGCCGCGCACTGCCAATGGCAAGCGCGAGAGCTGGGGCAACGGCGTCTACACGCGCCAAACCAATACCTATTTTAGCGCTGGCAAAGCCACCTTTGACGAATTGATGCAGCAATTGAAAGACGGCTTTTTGGCCACCCATATGGCGGGCGGCATGGAAGACCCGAAAGGCATGGGGATTCAGGTCGGGATTCAATTTTTAAAAGAAGTCAAAGACGGCAAACTCACTGGCCGCGTATTTAAAGGCCCGGCCGGGGGCGATATTCAAATGACCGGCTATACGCCCGATGTGCTGGCCGCGATTGTGGATAAATCAAAAATTGAATTCAATTCGGCTGCCGCCGATACGGCGCGTCATCCGGTTAATGAAGTGGGTGGTTGCGGTAAATATCACAAGGAAATTGTTGAAGCCGGTTGTGGTGGGCCCTACCTATTGCTTGATCAAATCAATTTGGGCTAATCAGCTAATCAGCGAATCAATTTTAAGCAGCTTGTATGCAAAGGATGAAACATGGCAAATGTATGGACGATTGATGATCTCAAGCAGGCCCTGGCAGAGGCAATTAAGCCAGCGGCGGAGGGTGCGGAGGGTTCGATAACAGGCTGGCTGCTGGCAGAAGAACGGGTACACCGCCGTGAGCGCTATTTTTTGGCTGAACCGGGTGCGGCATTGGCGATTGATCAGGACCGTGCCAGCGATTCGTATAATGTGGTGTTGACCTTGTTTGTTGCGCTGTGTGTAGAAGCCGGGGCCGGGGTTGGGGCCGAATCGCGACAGGGTGAGATTTCGAAAAAGTTATTTATGAGTCTGCCGCTGCCAGAACAACTGGCCGCGGCGAGGGCGGCGGCGCGCCAAACCGATCAGCGCAGTTGGGCATTGCCGCCAGCGTATGGCGGGGACTTGCCCAATTTGCTCACGGCAGACCAGGGTTTGCTGGAAGACATGGATGGCTGCATGGAAAAAATGACCGCGCAAATCGCCGCAGCGGTCAACGTGGCACGCCCCACCCAATTTAATTCGGCCGAATTATTTATGTCATCGCACCAGCGCCACTGGTATTTAAGCAATGGCTTGTCGCATCAGGCCGTACAAACCCGGATTTACGTGGAAGCGGCGTATTCGATGGCGCAAACTGCCGCCGACGGTGCGCCGATCAGCGACGAATACCTGCATACCCAATGGGCGGTGAATATGGCCGATATTTCAGTCTCTGCCCTATTTGATGAAACCTCGGAGCGCGCCATGCGCATGCTGCAAGTGCGGCCACCGATAGCGGGCAATTACCCGGTCATCATTGATGCCGAGGTGTTGGCAACGCTGTTTCATGATCAGCTTAGCCAACTGTCGGCAGTCAATGCTTACAATAAACTGCCGTTCATCGCGCCGGGGGCAGAGCTGATCAAGGCGGCGCAGGGCGATTTAATTACCATGGTGCTGGACCCGGATTTGCCCTACGGCGCGGATACCGCCTTATTTTCCAGAGCCGGTGTGCGCCAGCAGGTTTTAACCCTGGTCGATAAAAATATCGTGCAGGCAACGGCGGCGGATCAACAGCACGCCAGTTATTTGGGTTCGCCCGTGACCAGCGTGCGTGGCAATGTCGTGGTGGCACCTGGCAGCCTGAGCCATGCCGAAATAAGCCGCGCCGCACCGCTGGTGATTGAGATTTTGCAGTTTTCCGGCCTGTTTACCGATGCCAATAGCGGCACTTTCAGCAGTGAGATTCGGCTGGCGCGGGTGTTTGATAACGTCAATGGCAGCGTGCATTATATTAAAGGCGGCTCGCTCAGTGGCGCGGTGGCGGATAATTTCAAAGGTTTGCGTCTGTCCCATGAAGTGGTCAAGCATACCCATTTTTCCAGTGCCGTACCGAGAGGCCAAGGCTATCTTGGCCCGAAATATGCGTTGTTAAGCGATGTCTCCATCGCGGGTTAAATTATCCAAGCCATAGCCAAACGGCAAACAGCCACGCACCCCAGGGCGTAGCGCAAACACGCTGCCCGCTTGCGGGTGGCGTGCCAGTTGCGCGGGCGTCATTCCATTGCGCGCACTGGTAACGAGCATTAAATCCAGCGCTGCACCACCAAAGGCCATGCAAGTGACGTTTGGCGCAGGCAAGTTAATTTCTTGCAATAATTGCCCGCTTGGCCCAAACTGGCGAATGCAGCCACCACCCCAAAACGCCACCCAGACATTGCCATCGGCGTCGATCGTCATGCCATCGGGCGTACCTTCTTTGCGCGGGTCAAATTTGCGCCAGATTTGTTTATCGCCAAGCGTGCCATCTGCACCAATGCGGTAACGCCAAATCGTGGCCAGGAAGGAATCGGTATGCAATAGCCAGGTGCCATCGGCAGCAATGGCCGGGCCGTTGGCAATGTGAATCTCGCGTTCGACCACGAAAAATTGGCCCGATGGGTCAAGCCGCACCAGTTGGCCGTCGCTGCGGCTGTAATCCAGGTTATGCATGGAACCGGCCCAGATGCGGCCGAATTTATCCGCCTTGGCGTCATTGAGGCGTACATCCGGCTGACCAGGGTGGGGCGAGCTGAGCGCCTCAATGCGCAAAACCGGCTCCAACCACAGCCGCGCAAAGCCGGACTGCAAACCGGCGATAAAACCGTCCCCATCGTTGCGCGCAATCAGCCAGCCGATGCGCTCGGGCGTTGACCACGATTGGCGCTGCCCGGTTTCGGGTGACCAAGCATGAATGGCGCAGCCATGGATATCAACAAAATAGAACTGGCCGCTGCCAGCATGCCAGAGTGGGCCTTCACCCAGATCCAGCACGGCTGGCCAGATCACATGGATTTCGGTTTGCATGGGTTTGGTTAGCATCGGTTCGGTTTGCATCAGCAATAAAATCCTTCATCATACAGTGTTCCAGTGATCCAGTGATCCAGTGATCCAGTGATCCAGTGATCCAGTGATCCAGTGATCCAGTGATCCAGTGATCCAGTGATCCAGTGA
>JBKJLF010000751.1:0-20807 GCA_046597185.1 Burkholderiaceae bacterium
ACGCTTCCAATCAGGTGGCATTTATTGGCGCTACGGCCAAGGCCAGCCCGAATATGATTTGATCAGCAAAGGTCATTTCGACCAAGCCGCTCGCCAGTGCGGGTCGTAAGTAGTTCATCCGAAAGTGCTCGTCATTCTTCAACGCCAAGGCTTGCTGAAGCGCTTGACGTGAGCAAACGCCTTTCAGTACGGCGATGATCTTCAATACTTCCGGGGTAACTTCCGGGGTGACTTCCGTGGCGTAGAAGGTTAGCGCTACGCCCATGGCATCGCCTTGCCACTCGGGCGGGGGCAAGCCCTGCTGCTTGCAGGCGTGGCCGATCAGCACGCCACCGCGCCCGAGTTTTTCCATCAAACCCTGCAGATAGAGAACATGGGCGATGTCCGGGTTGCGCAGGATGGAAATCTGCCCTGCCATCAAGCCCGCTGGCGTTACGCCTTCAGGAAAGCCGCCCGAATTCCATATCTCCACCCGCTGCGGGAACACTTGCACCCGGATTCCCCCCCCGGAAGTCAGCATAATCGCGGTGCGCAAAGGCATTTACCAAGCCTTCACGCAAGGCTTGGTCCGGGTAGGTGCCCCGATCTTCACGCAGCAGCGGATCTGCACCAAAGTGGCTACGGCCAGGTGTATTGCGCCGGATGAAGGCAAACACTTCGCCCAGTACCGCTACCAGCGACCCTTCGAAGTTCTTAAAGCCCAAGCGCAGCATTCAACCCGCACAAAATCGTGACAACCATCGCACCAAAATATTCCCCGATTAAGAACCACAACGATTAACACAACAATTAAGCCGTAAGGGCAAGCACAAAACTAGCCCTGATACGCCAGCCTGCGCGCATCCACTACAGTTTTGCTGATCCTGCTATGGTCGCTGATTTTAAAATCATGCACCATCAACGCCAGTTTGTCAGCCTGATCCTTGAGCGCATTCGCCGCAGCAGCGGCTTGTTCCACCAGAGCCGCGTTTTGCTGGGTCACATCATCGATTTGCGTGATTGACTGGTTGATTTGGTCGATGCCGGAACTTTGCTCGCGGCTGGCCTCGGTAATTTCTCCCATAATATCGGTCACGCGCAAGATGCTGCCGACAATGGCTTGCATGGCCGCGCCAGCCTGTTCCACCAATCTGGCCCCGACATTCACCGTTTCCACCGAATCGCCAATCAACACCTTGATTTCTTTGGCTGCACCTGCCGAGCGTTGCGCCAAGTTACGCACTTCGCTGGCCACCACCGCAAAACCGCGCCCTTCTTCCCCGGCGCGGGCGGCTTCGACGGCGGCATTCAAGGCCAAAATATTGGTTTGAAATGCAATGCCATCAATGACGGCAATAATATCGACGATTTTTTTAGAACAGTTATTGATCGAACCCATGGTATCAACCACCTGCGCCACCACCACCCCACCCTTTTGCGCCGCTTGCGATGCGGATATGGCAAGCTGATTGGCTTGCTGGGCGTTATTCGCATTTTGTTTGACGGTGCGAGTCAAGTGTTCCATGGAAGACGCGGTTTCTTCCAGCGAACTGGCTTGATGCTCGTTGCGCGCCGACAAATTCAGGTTGCCGGAGGCGATTTCGCTGGAGGCAGTGGCAATTTCATCCGATGCCTGCAACATGGTGCCCACGGTGCGCGCCAAATTGCCCTGCATGGCACTAACATGCCAGAGCAAGCTATGCTGATCATCCGCGCGTAGCAGGATGGGCCGGGTCAAATCATTGGCGCTGATACTACGAATAATATCCACCGCCACGGCTGGTTCGCCACCCATCTGGTGGTACAGGCTACGCGTCAGGCAAAGCCCGCACCAAAACGCCAGCGCACTGCCACCGATGAACACGGCCAACATCCAATTGCGAACCTGGCCCAGACTGGCGGCAACCTGGACACTGTTTTCCTGATTGCGCGCTTGCTGATACTCAAACATGGCTTTGGCGGCCACATCGCCAGCGCGATACAGCGGCAAGATGGTTTTGGCCTGGATCAAAGAAACCTGCTGCCATTGTTGTTCTTCGATTGACGCATTCGCACTGGCCACCGCACTCATCCCAAATTGGCCGCTGGTGTCATACCAATCATCGGCCAGCTTACGTTCCTGTGGGCTGCCGGGCAGGGCGAGGTACTGATCCCACAATTTATCAATCTCAAGCAAACCGGCGCGAATGGCAGCGGAATGCACCGAGGTTGGGTGATCATGCAATTTGGCAATCGGTAAGCTGGGGTCATGCTGCAGGGCCAGCAATACCGCCGTGCGGTTGGTTTCCATTTTGAATCTGATTTTCTGCTGCAACGACGCCTTATTGGCCCCCATTAATTCAACATCGGTCATCAAGGCCACCGCATGATGGCCGCCATACAACGCCAGGCCGCCACCACCAACTAATATGATGATGATTATCGAAAATAATATAGAAATTTGGCTTTTTATCTTCAGCTCATTAAATTTAATCATGGTCATAGTCATAGTCATAGTCATAGTCACAGTCACAGTCAAATTCACCACCACCAAAAATCATAGGTGTATTATTTACGAAGAAGCGCCATTATCTGGCCGAAGCATCAGAATAAAGCAGGTAACCGGTGATATGCATATTCAAAACAAAGATTTTCAAAACGGGGGGGATATGGCAAATAAGGCACAATGGTGGCGAATAAATACCATACAGATAATGGCGAGGAAAATCACCCTGATAAAAACAAGTGCCATTCCCATTTTATGGAACGGGAAGTATTATTTTTAAACAGGATAAAGAAGCGGGAATGTCCGAATCAATGGCGGAATTTATCAATCCAAAATTCTGAATAGAATATAATGCCGAAACGATGGGAACAGAAAACGACACTTTCAGGTAAGTTGCGGCATCAGGATCGATTCCGGCGCACCCAATATACGATGCCGCAATACACTCACCAGTTGGCAAAAGCGCGAGTTGATCCGATATTCGCCCTGCGCCAGAATCGATTCCTTGACGATGATGCGCGCCAGTAAGTCGCCGGGGCCGGGGCAGGTGCCTAACCTGGCTGCCATCAACACCAGCCATTCACCGGGCAGCATATCCTGCACAAACAGCGAATCGCTGCGCTTGTGCAAGCTGCCTGCCAGCCACTGGTAAATGCCCGGTTCCAGATAATGTTGAACTGGCTGCACGGCTGGCACGGCTGGTAGCGCGAGCGCGGATTTGCCCCTGTGTGGCAAGCAGTGCTTGCGCCAGTTGGTCGGCGGTTTCGATCAAAAAAGTATCACGCCCGCCTGCGCCCTGCCCGCCCTGCACAATCAATGGCAAGCCCCATTGGGCGGCGCAAGCGGCAAAGATGGCGGCAGCATCCTGGCTTGTGCCAGCGCTGTCGGCAAACACCTTCGACGGCACCAGCGGCACCAGCGCATCCCCCAGCGCTGCGCGCAGTGTGGGCAAATACAGCTTGCTGCCCAGGCGCGCTTGCAGTGTACTGGGTGCGACCAGCAGCGCCATCTTGCCAGCCTGCACCAGCGCATCTAATTGGCTGTTGGCCTGAAAGCGAAATAACAACGCCCCCGTCGCACCGGGCCTTGGCGTGCTTACCCCAATTTGGGCCAGAAATGCGCCATCGCCCAGCATGCGCTGCACCGCCATATCGGGTTCGCTGTCATGCGCCAGATCGGCATGACCATAGCTCAGTAGCGGGAAAGCTTGCTTGAGGAGGTGCCAAGCGGCATCCTCGTCGTGCACGATCAGGGTATAGTTTTCCAGCAGATCGAGCAATTCAACGCCCATCAGGGCGCATTTTTCAAAAAAGACGATGCGCTCTGGCTGGACAGCGCGCAGTTTTGCATCCGGGAAAGGCAAGTTCATATCCATCAAAATCCTCAACGTGGGTTTGCCGTGGCGCTGAATTAGCTGTCCAACCACGAAAAATTGCCCTGCGACACTTGTGCGGGATGAATAACACGATAGCCTGCCGCGCCGCTTGCAGTGCCTATCTTGCACAACACTTTTTGTATTTCTTACCCGATCCGCAAGGGCATGGTTCATTACGCCCCACCTTCGCTGATATGGCCGGCGCAGGCACTATCAGCCCCTTTGCCGCGAGGCGTTTACCCAGTTCTTTCATAATAAGGTAGCGCTGCAATAACCGCTCGGGCAGCGGCTGGTGCCGGGCTTTATAGCATGCCCAGAGCGTCTGAATTAAGGCCAGATTGGGCGCATAAGCTGAATTTTCCACGCCTTCCATTATTTCACCGGATAAATCCACCAAAAGTTCACCCAGGCAATTATTATTATCGTCATCAGCATAACTAAATGTCACCGTCAATTCGTTGCAATCACAACTGGGCACCGGGCAATAGCGCTCAACCACCTTGTAAGCATCCCCGTCAACGATATAGGTATCCACCCGGGTTGGCTCAAATACATCATGCCACGCCAGGGAATCACCCGTCTTCCAGGCTTTCATGGAAAAATGATTGCTGCTTAGCAATTGATCCTGCGGGGTCGGCTTACCCTTACCATGAAACCACATTTCATCAAATGTTTCCAAATGCCGGCCTGTAATTCGGCTGGCAATATCATCAATCAGCACTTGTTTGCCCAAATCAAAGCCGATGCGATTTTCAATTTCTTCATCCGTTTTATCGTCCTCGGCAAATTGATAAGTTTGGGCTGTTTCAATATCGAGAACAAAAACAATCATGTTCTCAAGCGCCTTCGCCACCGCCCTATAATGCCCGCGGCGCTGCCACGCATCGTGAACGCTCTTGCCTTTCGCCAACAACACGTCCGGGCCTTCATAGGTCGCCATGACCAATGCGTCGCGGCAAAGGCAGCTCGGTGTCGGGCAAGTATGCACCCACATAAAGGCCGGCTTGTCACCCGGCAGTTCAAAGACGCCCTCTTTCAGAAAGGGAAGCGCGCCGCTTTTATTCATTGATTTTATAATTTCGTATTGCATAGTCTACCTAAATTGAAATAAATATACGTGATTTTTGAAAAACACCGCTAAAATATGGCACAGGCGATGCGGTATAGTTTAACATGGACAGTGGATACAACATTGCGCCAAGCACAGGCGGCAGCAAGCCTGCCTTGCGCGAAAACTAACACAGCGCGCTTATCCGCGCCCGCAAAGCGCCCGCAGCCATGCTGTGTACCAACTTACTTTAAGACGGGGATTAACATGCAGCAAATCCATTGAGAAGAGTGCAACGAAATTTCACCGCCGGAACGACTCAAAACAAAGCCAAACATTTACAGCACAAAATAACTTCAGCTCAATAATATCATGCCTACACCTCATAAAATCGGCCCCATTGCCAGAAAGCTGCTCAAGCACTTTCAGAATAGCTATCAACAAAAAGTTGTCAATCTACAGGCTTGGCGACAATCACAGAGTGAATTCGACACCATTTCCATCGACATCACGTCCCGGTTAACTGGCAACCCAAAGATGGTTTCGTTTGACCTGTATAATTTTGTTCAAAATTGGGCCATGGGCATCATGGAAGTGATGCAGGAGATGCCGGAGTTGGACAAGCTGATGACGCGCATCGAAGCCGCCCAGGAAGAATACATGCCAGGCTACCCGCCGATGTCACCCATTACCGGGACATTTTTTTGGACTTGGGTGCTGTACGACCTTACCCACAATGCGCAGGGGGAGACCTTCGCGGCCATTCTGCTGGCCTTGGGTCAGGAGTTCAAAATGTCCCCGGTTTTTATGGCGACGCTGGCGATTTTGTCGCAAGCCCGGCTGGGTTTGCATGTGTGTGAGGGGCAGCAGGACGGACGCGTTTTGTTGACCGAATTGGTGACCGGCACTTCGCGCATCTGCGATACCGGCTCTGGCTACAAAGGCGTTCGCGGGGAATTGTGGTTGGCTCGCGTACTACCACCGCCGATGCCCGAGGTAGCGTACTCACTGGTTCTTACCACACCCTATGTGGTGCTGGACGCCGACCGCACAACGTGGGGTGCCTATTTGCAGCGCACATTGCCTAAAATAAACCAAAATGACCAGCAAGCGGCTTATGCCGGCTTAATGAAGGGTGCGCTGGCACCGAACTACTGGCTTGAATATGTTTTTGAAGCCTATTCCAATTATAATGACCATGCCATTTTTATCGTTGGCCTGCCTGATATTGATAAGAGCCGCCCCCATTCGAGGGCGAATTATTAGGCAGACCAAGATCTTTTTCAAAGTGGGATGTTTGATACAGGTCTCTCATTGCAGCGCCATCTCAGATTTTTGCAATACCTGGTTTGCCTCTCGGCAGTTCAAGATCGATCCGATGCGAGACCTTTTTCGCGCGCCCGCTTTTCACTTCATCGATGGCTGCCAGACTTTCTTCCGAGAGCGCCGTGTCAAATGGCAGCCTTTTGAGTTTTGCGGTTTGCTTGATCGCCATCCTGAGCAGGTCAGAAATGGTGAGGCCAATTTCTTTCAGGACGGCGGCGGCAACTTCCTTGTCTTCAAGCGCGACTCTGGCTCTTAGTCGGTATCTTTGATCATGTCATTCTCGAAAATGTGTGGGATGGGTGATCTGCAGTGTAGCTACACTGCCGCTACGTGTCAACCAAAATCCGCCCCACTACCAGCCCCACTACCTGATTACATTGGTCAGTTTTTTTGACACAAATCAATAAAATAAAAATAATCCAAAAGAAATTATTTTATCTCTTGATGTATTCAAAAAAACACACTAAACTACAAAACAGTATCCAATTAATCTTGTAAATTCTGAAACTTCATTGTACCGTTATCGAAACCACCCCATCTACTCACGAAAGTCGTCAAAATGCGCAAAATCTGGATCAGTTTCATGCTCTTTTTCGTGCTCAGCTTAACAGGCTGCGGCTATAACACGTTTCAACAAACCGATGAGCAAATCAAGGCGGCATGGGCAGAAGTGCTTAACCAATACCAACGCCGCGCCGATCTGATTCCCAATCTGGTGAATGTAGTCAAGGGCGAGGCCAAGTTTGAGCAAGATACGCTCACCAAAGTGGTGGAAGCACGTTCTCGCGCCACGGCGATACAGGCCACGCCGGAATTGGTCAATGACGCTGCCAGTTTCCAAAAATTCCAGCAGGCGCAGGGCCAGTTGAGTGGCGCGTTGTCGCGCCTGTTGGCCATTTCGGAAAACTACCCCACGCTCAAGGCGAATCAGGCTTTTCGTGATCTGCAAGCCCAATTGGAAGGCACCGAAAACCGCATTACCGTGGCGCGCAACCGCTATATTAAATCGGTGCAAGAATACAATGTGACGGTGCGCAGCTTTCCTTCCAATTTAACCGCCATGCTGTTTGGCTACAAAGAGCGCCCCAATTTTACGGTAGAAAACGAAAAAGAAATTGCCAAGCCGCCCAGCGTTAGCTTTGATGCGGCATCGGGGACTGCCAAATGAATCCGGGCCGGGCCGCCCACCTGAAAGCCTTGTGCCTGCTGTGGCTGTTTGTGGCTGGTGCCGCCATGGCCCAACTTGCTGTGCCGCCCTTGCTGGGCCATATCACCGACCAAACCGGCACCCTCAGCCCCGCGCAAAAGGCATCACTGGAACAGCTTTTGAGCGAATTTGAAGCACGCAAAGGTAGCCAGATTGCCGTGTTGATGGTGGCCTCCACCCAGCCCGAAGCGATTGAGCAATATGCGCTGCGGGTGGCGGAACAATGGAAGCTGGGGCGCAAAAAGGTGGATGATGGCGTGGTGTTGCTGGTCGCCAAAAATGACCGCACGCTACGTATTGAAGTGGGCTACGGCCTGGAAGGCGTGTTGAGCGACATCACCAGCAAACGCATCATTGCCGAAACCATGCTGCCGCGCTTTAAGCAGCAGGATTTTTATGGCGGCATCCACGCGGGGCTGACACAAATCATTAGTGTGATCGATGGCGAAGCCTTGCCGCCGCCGGGTTCATACCGTGGCAACCAGGGCTATGATTTGCGCCAGTATGCTTTGCTGCTGTTTATTGTGGCGCTTGGCGTAGGCAGCGTGCTGCGGGTTATGCTGGGCCGGGGTTTCGGCGCACTGATTACTGGCGGCCTGGTGGCGCTAGTGGCCTGGTTTATTGTTGGCACGCTGTCGGTGGTGTTGATGGCCGGTCTGGCGGGCTGGTTGATGACCTTGCTGGGGGCAGGCACAATTGGGCGCATGGGCGCTTACTATTATGGCGGCGGTGGCCGGGGTGGTGGTGGTGGATTTGGCGGCGGTGGCGGCAGTTTTGGCGGCGGCGGTGCCTCCGGAAAATGGTAGGCGTGAATATGGAAACCAACTTCAAACGCATCATCAAGCATTTGCTGTTTACCAACAGCCGACTCAAACGCGCCTTTTCTCGCGCCAGCCTTGCCAACATCGAACAAGCGATACGCTTGAGCGAAACCACGCACGGTGGCGAAATTCGTTTTGCGGTGGAAGGCGCGCTGGACGGCGCACCGCTGTTTAAAGCCCAAACCGCGCGGGAACGGGCGCTGGATCTGTTTTCGCAATTGCGTATTTGGGATACCGAAAACAACAACGGCGTGCTGATTTATGTGCTGCTGGCCGACCGCGCGGTGGAAATTGTGGCCGACCGTGGCATCCATGCGCGGGTTGACGCGGCCACCTGGGAATCGATTTGCCGCCAGATCGAGCAAGCGTTTTTGCAAGGCGATTACCCCGGCGGTATGGTAAAGGGCATCGAGTCGGTGACGCAGGTGCTGCGCCAGCACTTCCCGACCCAGGGGCCACGCAAGAATGAATTGCCGGATTCGCCCGTGGTGTTGGCGTGAACGCGCTGGCAAATTTTTGAATTTGCATACTATCTTTTCGTAAAACTGGTTTACCATTGATGTATTCTTCAATTCTTTCGGCGTTTTATCATGGCAAACCCGCATCTATTGCTTCGCTATCGTTTCGGATAGTGTTATGCACATATTGATTATTGAAGATGATCTTGATCTTGGACGCGCCCTGCATGGTGCGTTAAAAGCCAACGAATTCTCCTGCGAATGGCTGCGCCGCATCGCGGATGCACCGGCATCCTTTGCCAGTGGTGCTTATGACTGCGTGTTACTGGATTTAAGCTTGCCCGATGGTGGCGGGCTGGATTTACTGATGCGCTGGCGACAGCGTGGCGTAACGATGCCGGTCATCATCATTACCGCCAAATCGGCGCTGGATGACCGGCTGGACGGGCTCAATGGTGGGGCCGATGATTATATTGTGAAGCCCTTCGCCATCCCGGAATTAATCGCCCGCATCCACGCGGTAATGCGCCGCTATGCGCAACAATCCGGCGATATTTGGGCCTTTGGCGCGCTGGAAATTGAACCGCGCCGCCACCGGGCCAGGCTGGATGGCGCTGTGCTGGATCTTTCGCCGCGTGAATTTACTTTACTGCTGGAATTGGCGCGCGAACCGGGCACGGTGGTGCCCAAGGATACGCTGGCACAGCGCATGGAACCGTTGGGGGAAGCGGTGGATTTTGCGGTGATTGAGGTGCATGTGTGCAATTTGCGCCGCAAGATTGGTGCGCAGCGCATTAAAACCGAGCGCGGCATTGGTTATATGTTGGTGCCATGAGGGTGGCAGCGGTGACGGTGACAGCAGTTTTGGCGGCGGCGCGTCGGGAAAATGGTCATCGATTGCACCGCAGCCAACACAATGCAGTACAATTGCCTGTCGGGACCATGCAAAGGACTCATGCTACCTTGGCTTTTTACTGACCGTGCCACTTGCGCCATAGCGCTCAAGACATGTATTTCAGAAAGGACAAACATTGAATCCGAATCCCACTCTCGCTGCCCCAGCCCCGGCAGCTCGTACGCAACATTGGCATGATCTGCCAACCTTGCTTGGACTGTTGTTGCTTGGCCTCGGTCTGGAGGTCATCGCCGGTTGGCTGCTGCAAGTGCGCGCGATGGTGGAAATTCGGGTCGGGCTGGTGGCCATGGTGTTCAATACCGCCCTGTGCTTCACCCTCTCCGGCCTGGCACTGGCCCTGCCCGGCTTGCTTAAGCGCCCCCTGGTGCGCTTGCAAACGGCGATTGGTGTACTACTGATTGGCTTGCCTTTACTTATCTTGCTAGAACATCTGTTGGATACCAGCCTTGGAATCGACTGGGCTTTTCTCCATACCTGGTTACATGACGGCAATACCCGCCCCGGCCGGCTGGCCCCCAATACCGCCATCGGTTTCATGCTAACCGGTAGCTGCCTGATCCTGGTCAACCGGATTACCACCCGCTGGCGCGAAATTCTGTTTCAAGTGAATACGTTTTCCCTGTTGGCCGTCGGTTTGACGGGTTTGATTGGTTATTTATTATCACCCGACCAACTATTCGGTTGGGCCCGCTCTGCGCGCATGGCGCTGCATACCGCCAGCGGCATGATACTTCTGGCGCTGGCGCTATGGGGCAGTTGGCACCATCAGCGCGGAAAACAGACATACGGTTTTTTGGGGCTGGATGAAAAAATCGGCTTCATGAGCGCGGCAGTGATGTGTGTGGTGGCACTGGTGGCCGGGTTAACCGGATTTGTGCTGCAACAATCGATTCTGGAAGCATCGCAACGCGATAAATTACAATTTCGCCTCAATGGCCAACTTGGCATGTTACAGGTGTCGCTGGCCCAAGCCCAGCACCAAGCCACCCGCGCGGCGCAAGATGAGCGCTGGCACGCCGCAGCACAAGCGCGGGTACAAGCCTGGCCAGGCCAGGCCGCCAAGCCCGCCCAGTCTGGTTCATGGCCAGAATTTGATGCCTTATTGCGCCATGGTTTTGTCAGCGCACAACTGGCTTTACCGGATGGAACGGTTATCTATGCAACCGGGCAACCGATGCACGCCAATGCCACCCGACTCAGCTTACCCGGCTACAACGACCGCCAGGTCAGCCTGGTGTGGGATGGCAGCCTGAGCCTGCGCTCCAGCCTGCCCTTAACAAAAAACGGCGTGGTATTTTCCACGCTGACCCTGGCGCAGGCCATGCCTGGCATTCAAAGCCTGATGTTTGATTTGCGTGGCCTGGGTTCCACCGGAGAAGTCATGCTGTGTGCCGCCCAACTGGTGCGCGCCAAGTGGGTAACTTGCCTGCCATCGGGGCGTCAGGCGCAGCCATTCCAACTTGGGCCGGGCCAAATAGCAAATGTAGGTGGCCAAACCATACCCGTCAGCAAAGCCATTGCGGGCCAGAGTGGTTTGGATACCGCAATCGACTACCGGGGCAAAAATGTGTTGGCCGCGTATGCCCCGGTGGCCCCCAATCTTGGCCTAGTGGTCAAGCAACAAAGTGCCGAACTGTACGGCATCATTCGCAATCAACTTGGATTATTAATTCTCTTGCTGCTCTTTTTGCTGCTATCGGGCACGATCGTCATGCGCTCGCTAATTCGCCCCCTGGTGCAACGCCTGCGCGCCTCAGAAACCCAGGCACGCGAGCAGCGGCTGGAAATCAATACCGTGCTGGAGAGTGTGGGTGAAGGGATTATGACCATAAATGAAGCGGGCAATATCGAATCCTACAATTTGGCGGCGGCTAACATTTTCGGGTATACCGCCCAGGAAGTGATCGGCCAATCGCTCACCATGCTGATGCCGGAAGAATTACGGCAAGCGCACAGAACCGGTTTGCAGCGCTATCTGGAGAGCGGCATTGCGCGCGTGATAGGGCAAGCTGCGCTAGAAATGGTGGGCCAGCACAAAAGCGGTGAGCGCTTCACGCTGGAACTGACGGTGAATGAAATTCGTTATGAAGCGCGGCGCATTTTCGTGGGCGTGGTGCGCGACATTACCGAACGCCGGCGCACCGAAGAAAAGCTGATATTTTTGGCACAATACGACATCCTGACCGGTTTGCCCAATCGCGCTTTATTCATGGATCGCCTGTGCGGCGCGATGTTGCGCGCCAGCCGCAGCCGCACTGCGCTGGCCGTGATGTTTTTGGATCTGGACGGTTTCAAGGCAGTCAACGATACCTTGGGCCACCATAGCGGCGACGAATTATTGCGCAAATTTGGCGAGCGATTATCGTTGGCGGTGCGCAAGAGTGATTCGGTTGCGCGCCTGGCGGGGGATGAATTTACCGTCATTTTGGAAGGGTTGAACCAACCGGAAAACGATACCCGCGAAGTGGCCGAAAAAATTATCAATGCCATGCAACAGCATTTTGATCTGGGTGAGCATCAAGTCAAGGTCACCACCAGCATTGGCCTGGCGATTCACCAGAGTGGCGAAGCTGATTTAAATGAATTATTGCGGCGCGCCGATGATGCAATGTATCGGGCCAAACAGCGCGGTAAAAATTGTTGGTGCGATTGATGCCGTGTCCTTGGGCCACTTGCTCAAAAAACGCGCACCATGAAGACCCCATCGCTTTGGATAATGTCATGCACATATTGATTATTGAAGATGATCTTGACCTTGGGCGCGCGCTGCAATCGCCGCGTGAATTTAATTTGCTGCTGGAATTGGCGCGCGAACCGGGCGCAGTGGTGCCCAAGGACACGCTGGCACAGCGCATGGAACCTTTGGGCGCGGCGGTGGATTTTGCCGTGATTGAGGTGCATGCGTGCAACTTGCGCCGTAAAATTGGCGCGCAGCGGATTAAAACCGAGCGCGGCATTGGTTATATATTGGTGCCATGAGGGTGGCGGCGGCATGATGATGGCAACAATTCGGCAGCGCTTTGGCCCCAGTCTGGCGCGGCGGGTGTTTTTAGCGATTATTATCTCAAATATGATTGTTATTGGTTTTTATACCATTAAAATAATAATTATCCATCAAAATGTTGATCTAGGTCCAGGTATGCTGTGGGTAGGACGAGGCAGTTATCGTTTAAACGAACTCATCACCGAACCAGAAGCGCGCGCATTTGGCGCAGCTTGGAGCAAAGGTTTTTTCTGCCCGCTGCAATGCACTACCCAGGTGTGGACACACGATGGCAGACCCATTTACAGCGATAGGAAATGGGCAGATGGGGTTCCGTTCATTGGCGCGAACGGCAAAGCGAGCAGGATCGTCATCAACGGTGAAAACTACGACCTGTTCCGGCATGACGGGCCGCGCTGGTCCTTGCGTATGGCCTGGCGTGTGCGGAGCTTTTCCAATCTGGCGGTTGATGTCGCCACCCATGCACAGCACTACCTGCCAATCCTGACTTCTTTCTTATTCTTAATACTGCCACTTTGGTTTGCCGTCCGGCGTGGTTTATTGCCACTGCAATCACTCGCCACCCATCTTGGCCGTCGCGAAGCGAGAGACCTGACGCCGCTCAATTTCACTACGCCGTATCGCGAAATCAAGCCGCTGGTAGCAGCGCTGGACGGCTTGTTAGCGCAATTGCGCGGCAAGGTGCAGCGCGAATATGCGTTCTTGCAAGATGCGACCCATGAGTTGCGCACACCAATTGCGGTCATTTCGGCCCAGGCGCATATATTGGCCAAGGCTGCCACGCCCTTGGCACAGCAGGCGGCAAAACAGCAGATCGAGCATGCGCTGGCACGCAGTGCGCATTTGATTGCGCAATTAGCTGAATTGGCGCGGGTTGACACGCAAGCGCCGCCAGAAAACCAGGTGCTTGATGTGGTGCAGTTGGTCAAACTCGATTTGATGCAAATGGATCAAGCGGCAAAAGCGCGGCAAATGGCCGTGCTGCTGGATGCGCCTGTTGCACTGTTGCACCCGTTGGAGCGTAATACCTTCCAATCGATTTTGCACAATCTGGTCAGCAATGCCATCCGTTACGCTCGGGTGGGTGATATGATCGTGGTGACACTCAAGCAAGAGGGCCGCAGTTTGCGCTTAAGCGTTGCCGACGACGGGCCGGGCATTAGCGCGGATCAACGCGAACAGGTGTTTGAACGCTTTTACCGTGGCCTGGGCCATGAAGCATCCGGCTCAGGCTTGGGTTTGTCCATTGTGCGGCAAGCGGCGGTACGCCTGAACGCCACCGTCGAACTTGGTGCAGGATTGGGGGGACAAGGCTGCTGCTTTTCGGTGTTGATTCCAGATCCGACAGACAAATCCGGGGCAATGCGATGAAAAGCGCGGTGGCGCCCAGCGTGATTAGCCCCAGCCTGACGGGCCGGATCTTTGGCCCGATTGTGATCGCCAATATCGCCGCCTGGTTGGTCATATTAACCATCAACATACTTGGCGAAGCGACCATCGATATTTGGCACCGAACCTCCGAAGTACAGCATCGCGGTGAGATCATCGAAACCTGCGCTACGGAACAGGAAGCGATCATGACGGCCAAGGTTATCGCCGTGCTGTATGAATGGTCACCCGATGTGCCTATTTTGTTTGAATTATGGAGCCATGATAATCGGCGGCTATTCTTTAATCAGAAAAAAATCACCTTTACCTACTCGCCCCTGATGGGTGATCCGCAAAAAGTGACGCAGGTCGTCGCGAACGGCAAAAAATACAATCTGATCCGGCACGATGGTCGTCGTTGGTCGCTACGTGTTGCGATACCGCAGCCCTTGCAGCCGCTGCATGAATACATTGCCGAGTTCGCCACCGCCCCCACATTTTTATCGCCATTGGCAATCTCATTTTCTGCACTGTTGCTGCTGCTGTGGCTGGCGGTGACACGCGGCTTAATGCCGCTGCGCTTGCTGACCCGGCACGTGGCCGAGCGCCCGGCCACCGACCTGTCGCCGCTCAATGTCGCCATCAAGAATGCCGAATTAAAACCGATGGCGGCGGCGCTGGATGCGATGATGCTGCAACTCAAGGCAAGTGTTGAGCGCGAACAGTCTTTTATCCAGCACGCGGGGCAACAACTGCACATGCCGATGGCGCAGATTACGGCGCTGGTGCAAATCTTGGCAAGTGATGCAAGCGCCCAGGACAAACAGCTTGCCGAGCAGCAAATTGACGAGGTGATTGCGCGCACCTCGCATTTGATCCAGCAATTGCTGGAAATGGCGCGGGTTGACGGTCTCCCGGCGCAAGATAAACAGATGGTGGATGTGGCGCAACTGGTTCGGCTGCATTTGGCAAAAAGCATACCCGGCGCACGGGCCAGACAAATCGCCCTGACGCTGGAAGCCGCGCAAATTTTGCCGCATTACATGGAGCGCAACAGCTTCCAGTTAATTCTTCACAACTTGCTCGACAATGCGATTCGTTACGGGCGCGTTGGCGGCATGGTTGAAGTCGAGTTGAAAAAAGATGGCGAGAGCCTGCTGCTGAGTGTAGCCGACGACGGGTCGGGGATTGCGGTTGAAGAGCGGGAGCAGGTATTTGAACGCTTTTACCGTGGCGCGGGCAGCGATACCCTCGGTGCCGGGCTGGGTTTGGCGATTGCGCGCGAGGCCGCCAAGCGCATGGGGGCGACGGTGGAAATTCTGGACGGCTTGCAGGGCCAGGGCTGCCGCTTTTTGGTGCGGGTGCAGGGTGAAAATGCCATTAATTAAAATAAAAACAATAATAAAATTATTTTAACCACTACGAGTTACTTGTGACGAATACACAACACAATCTTAATTTTATATTAATATTAAAAGCGTATATTTAAACCATTACACAATGATTGATTTTACACACTGTTGTTTTATATAAATACATTTAATCAGTACTGATATTCAATATCAAGCAAAACAAGACAGTGTTTTATTCGCTAGCTGGCTCCTTCTTGGCGTAAAAGTCAGCATTCAAAAATTACATCAGAGGATGAAAATATGCATTTAAATATGAAAAGAGTATTAATTTCCAGCGCCATTGCTTCATGTTTGGCACCGTTTTCCATGAATAGCTTTGCCGTTGATGCACCTGTTGCCGGCGATACCTATATCAGCAGTGTTACACCGAGCCAGAACTTTGGTGTTGCGCCGGAATTGATTGTGGATGCAGGGCATGATTCGTATATTCGAGTCAATCTTGCCACCTTACCGCCCGGCACGACAGGGGCGCAAATTAGCAAAGCGACGATGTTGTTATGGGTTAATCGAATTAGTTCCACAGGGCTGATTAATGTGTTGCCGGTGACGAGTGCCTGGGATGAAAGCACTCTCAATGCGCAAGTGCTGCCCAGCGCGGGGGCGGTGGTGAGTTCGGTGCGGATCGATCCGACCAGTTTAAATTAATATGTGGTGATTGATTTGACTTCGATTGTGAAGATTTGGGCTGACTTTCCGGCGCAAAACTTTGGTGTGGTTTTGCAGGCAACCACAGCGGGTGGGTTACCGCTCACCAAACCGATTGCCGATTCATCAGCGCCTATTTTGCCGGGTATTGTTGGGGTTGCCTTTAATAGTAAAGAAGCGCCAAACGACCATGCCGGGTTATTGGATATTACCTTACAAGCAGGAATCGGCAATACAGGGCCAAGCGGCCCCACTGGCGCAACAGGCGTAGCCGGTTATAGCGGGTGCCAAGGGGATGACAGGGGCAACTGGCGCAGCAGGCGTGGCTGGTGCCAAGGGGGCAACAGGTGCGCAAGGGCCAGTGGGGCAATTGGGCCGAAAGACGAAAAAGGTGACATTGGCTTAACTGGTGTTAAAGGTGATGTTGGCCCGCAGGGGGCACCAGCTAATTTTTCATCCTGCAAAGTTATTACAAGCCCCACAGGGAGTAGCTCGCCAACTTATGGATTTGGTTCTATTGCGCAATGTGGTGCAGGCTCTTTTGCGATGGGTGGTGCATGTATCGTCCATAACAGTGCTGCCGGCACAAACACCAGAATTATTGCTGATGGACTAGGCAGACCAGTTGCATTTGAATGCATTTTAACCCAATTTAATTCAAATATTGATACTGTTTATGCACAAGCAATATGTTGTAATTAGCTGCTTGGAATTTATAAAAAGGTAAATGGCGCACCTGAAAGCAGACATCCAACCGCTCGACTACGGCAGCAGTTTCATCATGAAGCTCCACCCCGTCAGCTACCGCATGAAAAACCCCGCCGACCCACGCCGCAACTGGGGTTTCATCGCACAGGATATCAAATCGCTATTGGGCACCGACAACGCCATCCTGACCGTCGGCGGCGATACCGACCGTACTCTGGGTTTACGCTACACCGACTTCATCGCGCCCATGGTCAAAACCATCCAGGAACAGCAAGCTATCATCAAAGACTTGCGCGCCCAGATGGAAAGTGAAGATGCCAAAATCAAAACCCAGATGGCGAATTTGAAGACGGAATTGGCTAACTTGCTGAAAAAAATGAGTGAAATGGTCAAGCTGAAGGGCACGCCAAAACCATAATCATTCAGCCTTAAACAGCCATTCGCCCGGATCATTGCCGCAGGTTTGGTAATGATCCGGTTAAATCAAGCAACGCAACGCACGGGTGCTCAATACGTCTATTCATCATCAAGGGCCAGCCAATCCCGCCATTGCCACCACCTGGCAATACCCAAAAAAATAGCGTAATATGCACCTGAATTAGCCTATTTTTTCAACAGGAACCCACCATGCATTTTCTCAACCCCGTAAGCGACTATGCGTTTAAGAAAATTTTCGGCAGCGCGGAAAGTAGCGATATTTTATTGTCATTTTTAAATGCCGTGCTCGACCTGCAAGACCAACAGCGCATTGTTGCCGTGCAAATTCAGGACCCATGGCTACCGCCCAGCATTAAAGGCATGAAAGACAGTTTTGTCGATGTGCGCGCCACCGATGAACAAGGCAAACACTACATTATCGAAATGCAAGTTCTTCCAGTGGAAAGCTTTGAACAGCGCGTACTCTATAACACCTGTAAAAAATATGCCGGACAAATTCAATCCGGCGAACACTACAAAAAGTTAAATGATGTGATTGCACTGACCATCACTGATTTTACGATGTTTGAACACCTTGACATGGTGAGCAAATATAAATTTCGTACCCAGGACGGCCACACCTATAGCAATAATATTGAACTGGTGTTCGTTGAACTACCAAAATTCACCAAAACCGAAGCCGAACTGGCCAATTTGCTCGACAAATGGTGTTATTTCCTGAGTTATACGCGAGATTTGCAAAGCATCCCCACTGTGTTGGCACAGGAAAAAGCCATAGAGCACGCATTTGGCATCGCCAACCGGGCCCAATTATCGCCTGAAGAATTGGAACTGCAAGAACGCCGGGAAATGTATCTACAAGATCAGCGCGGCATGATCGAAAAAGCAAAAAAGGATGGCCGTGCCCAAGGTATGGCGGAAGGTAAGGCGGAAGGTAAGGCGGAAGGTAAGGCTGAAGGAGAATATGAAAAAGCCATCACCATCGCTCAAAACCTGAAAAACTTGGGCCTTACCGATGAACAAATTGCAGCGGCGACAGGTTTAGGGCTTACCGAGTTGCCGCAATTATCAAAACCCCGGTAATCAGGGTATGGCGCACAAGCAGTTCAGCCAAATACGATGACAATTGGCAATAGCGCCATCCCCATCATTCAAGGCAAAGTCGGCTTTACCGCTATCCCCGCTAACCGCCGGAAAGAAGATATCCAACCCCTGGCCGCTGCCAGCACATGGTCAAGCTCAAGCGCACGCCAAAACCATAAGCTTTGAAAAGCAATTTACCCTGATCGTTGCCGCACTCGCGGTAATGATCCGGTTAGGTAAACAATCGCCCGCTACCGCAAGCCTGCAATCGTTGTTGAAATACATACATGCATTTCGGAGAGGTATCCAAACCGAAGCCCACCGGCCTACTACCCGCACCGGGGGCACTTTTGCCTAATGTAGCCAGTGCAATTCTCGAAATAGCCCGGCAGCCGCCTGTTTCACCTTTATGCACCTGGTTAGGTAATGTTCGTAGCCAAAAGAATCTGCCCGGCTTCAATGTTAATCGCCGGAAATTTCAATCGGCTTACCAGTGCTGCATAGTCGGGCAGGTCTTCATTGGGGTAATGAGGCCGGACTTCCTCGTAATAGGAAGCAAGCTCAGAGTCAGCCTCCATCATAAACATCAGGTCTTGCCCTGCTTGTTCCTGCGTCGCGTCATCGGCACCTGGGGCATTGACGCAGGCTTCTTTGATTTGCATATTCAAACGGAGTGCATAAATCAACTCCATCAACGTATTCATTCCCACTTCGGTTTTCATCGGTCATTCTCCTTGTGCGGGCACCAGTTGATCGTTCAGTACCTTCACGGTAACGATGAACAGTTCCAACGGCATATCGTTAAGCAGGGCAATCGTGTAATGATTGGCTTCATTTGGTTTTTCGGCGTCTTTGGTAAGCGCCAGCCCAGGTGGAATTTTAATCCCTGCGGTAAGCTTGTACCACTTGAAGCCGGGAAATTCCCGGCAAATATCAAATACGGAAACGCCCCGTTAAGGGCCGCTGATGGTACAGCAGCCCCGAACAATTTTTTTGCCGCTAACTTCTTCGATGAGCACATCCGCTATCCGTGCCCGACCATCAGCGCGTGTAAAGCCGGGATTGGGATGGATGATTGGGATTCTTTTCTTGCCTTCAGAGATACTTTGGCCGCGGAAGAGGGCGCATGGGACTTGGTAATCAAAATACCGGTGCGCTAACCCCGCCTCTTCGTACACAGTTTTTAGTGGTTTCATTTTATTGTCCGAAAAAAGTATCTATTCTATCTTAACAACACAGTTTATTGCCAAAGAATTCTCAAAAAAGTCTTATTTTATAAAATTTG
The DNA here is from genome assembly GCA_046597185.1 of Burkholderiaceae bacterium. GTDB lineage: Bacteria > Pseudomonadota > Gammaproteobacteria > Burkholderiales > Burkholderiaceae_D > CAMBDR01. Next base: position 19,559 of record JBKJLF010000751.1, read on the forward strand.
CTAAGCTAATGATGTCATCTGCCACTTTTCTTTCAATGTGCATAGGTACGGCGACTGCAATTTCAGGTGGCTTGTCAGGCAAATGATGCTGCTTTCTGGTGCGAATTCCGGGTGAAAACGTCAACCATTGAAGTCTGATTATTATCGAAGCAAATCAACCATCACCCGTCGCCTGTGATCAAATCGCAACACCATCTTAAGCTTATCTTAAGATTCAAGGCGCATATTTAGACCCGCACATTATCATCAATGTTACTGACTGTGGTTTTCCACAATAGCGCCACATTCATGGAGTACGTATATTCAATATCAAGCGAAGCAAAACTGAGTTTTATTCGCTAACTGACTTGTTCGCGCGGTTGAAGGCAGTGTTTAAAAATCACATGAGAGGATGACAAAATGAATCATAGTATGAGACAAGCCTTAATTTCCGGTGCCATTATTTCGGTCGTAGCACCGTTTTCCATCAGTGCTTTTGCAGTTGACGGCCCCGTCATTAACGATACCTATATCAGTATTGCCAAGCCGAACCTGAATTATGGGACAAAACAAGCCTTACTGGTTGACGGTGATCATTCTTCCTATATTCGAATTGATTTATCCACCTTGCCGCCGGGCACAACCAGCGCCCAAATTGCCAGTGCTTCCTTGCTGTTGTGGGTCACCAATGTCAATGTAGATGGCGTTATTGAGGTTTCGCCCGTCATCAGTGGCTGGGATGAAAACACACTCACGGGCGGCACACTGCCACGTGTGGGTGGACTGCTGACGAAAGTTGAAGTAGCGGCGGGCAATGTGAACCAATATATTGTGATTGATTTGACTGAGATGGTGAAAGTTTGGGTGGATTATCCGGCGCAAAACTTTGGGGTGGTGTTAAATTCGGCTGGTGCGGTGGTGGCTTTTGATAGTAAGGAAGCGGCGAGTAGCCATGAGGGAACACTTAGTATTGCTTTGCAGGCGATAGGTAAAAGCGGTGCGACGGGGGCAACCGGCGCAACGGGTGGCGCAGGCGCAAAGGGCAGCACAGGCGCAACGGGTGCAACTGGCGTAGCAGGCGCAACAGGCGTCATGGGCGCGACTGGCGTAGCAGGCGCGACTGGCGTCATGGGCGCGACTGGCGTAGCAGGCGCGACTGGCGTAGCAGGCGCGACTGGCGTAGCAGGCGCGACTGGCGTCATGGGCGCGACTGGCGTAGCAGGCGCTACAGGCGTTACGGGTGCGACTGGCGTAGCAGGCGCTACAGGCG
>JBKJLF010000181.1:0-4420 GCA_046597185.1 Burkholderiaceae bacterium
GCAGGTGCAGGCGTGCTGGTTCGGTTGCGGATTCGGTTGCTGGCTGGTCGGCCAACTCTTTGGCGCAAGCCAGCAGTAAATGGCCTTGGCCGCAGGCAAGATCAAGCACCACCTCATTCGCTTGCGGCATGAGCAGCTTGGCGCACAGGGGCGCAAGTGCGCGGGCGTGGGCGTTGCTGTCTTTGCAGACTGCGGTAATGACGGCGGTAAACTCTACGCCACAGGCAAATGAGGGGGCGCGGCTCTCAAAGCTGATCTCGTTGATTGCCGTAACCAGTTTATGCAAGGTATCCCGGTGGGCATGGTATTTTTCATACAAGCCTTGCACACCCGCAAAATGCCCTGGTTGCAAAACCCCATCCAGTGCCGGGTTGAGTTTGACCAATTCGCCTATGGCTTGTTGAATGGCTTTGGCGGTGGCTGCGCCCTTGGTGTTGAGGATGGCGGCAAAAGTGCAATCAGCAGTCATATTGATGATGCCGTCTTCCGCTAACGCGGATGTTGGCTTGCTTTCACTTTGGCGTGCGCGCCAATGGTCTGAGCAACCCTTGAACCAGGTCAGTATGCAAATGACGATGCCAAGGCATAGCGGCTCAGGCATGCCCGGTGCGGGCGGCACGTGCGGTAGCAACGTTAGCGCGTGGACAAGGGATTGGTGCGAATTTGGTTTCATGATGCTTGACTATTCAATTGTTGGGTTAAAAAAATGCAGGTGAAACAGTTGTCGCTGGTTGGAACATAGGCCAACCCTGAATCACCTGCCATAAACTTATCAAACAGCGGCTTTTGCCGCCATCAATAAGGGAGACATTCGTTTGACGGCTTATTCTTGGGCATGGTTATATGCTTGCTTTGGCATGGGCGCGATATCACTCTCACTCAAGCGCATGCGTTGCCATGCATCATGGAAGGCGTTGACATTGCCCTTCAATTGGCCATCAACAAGGGCGCGCACATCGAGCAAGTCCACCAGATTTAGCAAAGCCCCTTCTTGCGGTGTGGTGGGTGTGGCTTCGGCACTGATTTGTTCAGCGGTCATGCCTTTGTAAAAGGCTTCAATAAATGCAAAAAAAATATCACCGTCGATTTTTGCGATTTCTGCGCTGGCGCCATGGTTTGCTGCCGTCAGTTGGAGCAATTCAAACAGAAGCATCATACGGTTGCCTCCGTTTTCAAACGGCGGCCAACTACCTGCACGCAAGCGAACTGGCGGCGGGTGGGCGTTATTGCCGCGAAGGCATGGGGTGGTGCTGGGGCGGCCAAACCTTTTGCAAGCAGGGGCTTGACTTCGCGCAAGCGATTTGCGGTGGTGATGACCAGCACGCGCTTACCTTCGCGCAGCCTGATTAAAATCTGTTGAATGAAATCATGGTCATTGGGAAAGGCCGAATAACGTCGCATGGTGGTGTTGTCTGCATTTTTGAGCGTGGCGATTGGCCAACTGCTTTCGTCAACCACGGCCACAGTGGGCTTAAAGGTTTTAATGACGGCTTGAATGCCGGCAATTTGCGGGTTGCTGGGGCCGGGGCAGGACTGGGTGCCAATGAAGAGCAGATTTTTGCTTTGATCAGAAAAATACAGCCAGGACGATAACAAAGTGGTGCTGCGCTTGTCCTGCACCGTGGATGGTTCGTCATCCTTTGGTATGGCGAACCCATGGGCAAGTGACAGCGGCAACATGCCTATAGCGAATGCTGCGCTATTCAGCGCGTTACGAATCATAAATTTAAGCGAGACACTATTCATTATTCATTCTCATAAGTCATCATTCAAGATCAAAACATAACGCCAAGCAACTTACCCGGCAATACAGGCGGGGGGTGGCAGATAATTTTTTTTTCGTACAGGCGTGCGAGTACGCCAAATCACCAGATCTGGTGTGTAATACTGTCGTAGCTTTGGGAATCAACTTAATGATTGCACCATAAACGCTAGGTTATCACTAATAATTGGAATTGTAAACGGGATTGATCACAATATGCTGGAATTATTTGGCAATCGGCTTAAAGATGAGCGTATTCGGCTTGGTTTTAACCAGGAAGATTTTGCAATATTGGGCGGCGTGTCGAAGAATACGCAGTTGGGATATGAGCAAGGCGTACGGGCACCAGACGTAAGCTACCTTTTTAAAATCGCGGATCACGGGGCCGATCTGTTCTATTTGTTGGCACGTGCGAAAGAATGGAACCAGTTAGGCCCGACTATTACCGCCTTGCTGCTTGCATTCAAGACATTGGCACCAAATCAACAAGCGTTGGCACTCGGTGTGATGACGTTGTTTTCTGGCACCACGGTTACGGAACCAGCCAGTGTAGCGGAAACGTGGCGAAGTGTGCGTATGCTGCAAGGTTTTATGGCAGCAACGGGTGACGAGAAAACAGTTTTGGAAAAAGTGCTGAAGACTTTGCACGAACAGGATGGAAGCAGCAATACGGCCTGATAGAATACCAGACAAATTTAACTATTTTTAAAGACTATGAACAGCTTTGGCGAACGATTAAGAATGGAACGGGAACGGCTCGGGTTAAATCAAGCTGAAATGGCTGCGCTTTTTAGCAGCCATAAAAATACCCAATACGCATATGAAAACGACCAGCAATCGCCTACCGCCACCACGTTGGCACTTTTGGCTAAAGCAGGTGTAGACATTTACTTTTTGTTTTATGGCAGTTATGTGGATGCAGCCGCGACCCAACAAATGGCAGAAACATTGAAAGTGCTGCATGGTTTGCCACCAACGCATCAGGCACTTGGATTTGGCATGCTGAGTATGCTGCATGCGGCCCTTACTGACCCGGATACTTCGGCAAGCAAGGCCACGACGTTATGGCAGGCGGTGCAGTTATTCAATCACTTTTTGGCGGCAAGCCCGGACGAGCGCTTGGCATTGATGCAAACAGCCAAGGTTTTGCGCTCGCCACCGGGTGATGCGGAGGCTTGATGGTAGGCCCGGTTATGAATCGCGCTTGCTTGAAAACACGGCGGCAATGTTTTGGGCAATTTTAACCAAGTGCCCTTGGCGCGCTGGTTTGGTGGATTCGTAAGCTTGGATTAGGTCGGTGTGGGCTTTTTTGGGTAGGGCGTGCAATTGCCGAAGTGCATCATTTTCCTTTTTAAGTTCGGCATTTTCGTTTTGTTGTGCAGCGAGTTCTTGTTTGAGGCGATTTATTTCGTTTGCTTTCACTTCATCATTTCGGGTACTAGTCATAAAATCCATTACTAGCGTTTTTATTGCATTAATTAATATCGGCCCTTTGATTGCTACATAACCAAGCGGTATTGCAAACCATGTGGCAATAACAATTTCTGTTGGCATTCCCGGTAAATAATAACCACCTGCTCCGCTTACAATAATTGCACTGGGTAAAAAGTAGTAATCCCTCAATGAGACTTTTTGATCAAGTTGTTTTTTAAAAAAACCATACGTGAGAACACCAAAAATTGCCCAGCCAATTTTACCGCCGTCGTTTTTTAGGAAACCTGCGCCGAAAATACGAAGAAGTTTTAGTGGTGCAATCGCAAAAATCACCGCACGGCAAGGCGTTGGGTCCACTTGATTTAAATAAAGTGTAAGGGCAAGCGCCCATAATAGCACTTCATACAAACCCAGTTCACTAATATCTGTGCCTAGTTTAGACGTGCGAAAGCGAAGCGTTGCCAATAATAGTAGCATCGCGCCGGTGAAACCCGCCACAAAAAAATAGGCGTTTGCAGGCGCGCTTAATAGCAACAATGATAAAACACCCTCGGCCATACATAGCAGGCTTCCTTGTGCAATTTTTGCTGAGGTTTGCTCTAAATCTATTAATGGAATGGCTTGCCTAAGTTCAAAAAAACGATTCATATTATTTCCTAACTATTGTAAATAAACGTGCCCTATTTGTGACCATGCAACTATGTTTATATCAGTTTAGGTGGGGGCGTAGGGAATGGCGGTGGCAATAAATTCAGCGTTGTTCGGCCCTCCACACTTGACGGCGGTGTTGGGTGATCACGCCCAATCATATCGATGGCAAGGTTGAAAAGCGCACATGATTGCAAACTTGGCCGTGGTGGCAATGGTGGGGTATCGGGTAACACAATATCAAGCAATGTCGAACTATTGTGTTGGAAAGGTGGCAGATCAGGCGTAACAATAGGCGGAACGATTTCAATACCCTGCGGCGCGCCAACGTCGGCAATTGACAGCACGCCGCTGGGGGCGGCAAAGTCGGCAAAAAGCATGGCGAGTCTCCTTGTATTACTTTATGAATTTTAGGAATTCTAGCATAACCCGCAGTGACGCAAGCATTGCTTTGTATAAAAACAACATGCTATTGATTAATTAGTCTTGCCTTTAAGCATGTTAGTGCGATATCTTGCACTTTCACCTAATTCCCGTCAACAGGGTGTTCTTATTTGGAAATATCCCCTCAGCGCT
>JBKJLF010000282.1:0-3836 GCA_046597185.1 Burkholderiaceae bacterium
CGACGGCATCCGGCGATCGTGAAAATTGTGCCGTTTCCGTGGCCGCTCACACCGCAAAACAAAGCGCATGATATCGCTGCCACCCTGGGTGAGGTACGCGGCAATGATTATGGCGAAAGCCGCGACCATCTGCATGGCGGAATCGATATCATGCGCTTTGTTTTGCGGTGTGAGCGGCCACGGAAACGGCACAATTTTCACGATCGCCGGATGCCGTCGCGGCGCTTTGGCGGGAGCCGATGCTGCGGGTACCACAGTGGGGCTTATCGGTGCCACCGCCGATGGCACCCCGGTCGAGCCTGGCACCACACCCGGCGTTGGCGCAATTTGCCTGCGCACCGAGAGCACGCCAAAATTACCGCTATCGGCCACATATAAACCGCCGCTACGATCCAATACGATGCCAGCCGGATTTTTAAGCCGCGTCGCGTGGCCATCGGCAGGTGCCATATCGATGCCGATTCCGCTCAAACCACGCACCACGCCCTTGGGTGAAATTTGCAAAATACGGCCATGCGCGCCTGCGCTCACGTACAGCATGCCGTCATGGCCAGGGGCAATAACCAGCCCCAGCGGTTTTCTCAATAGCGCCCAGCGCTCCTCTGGCGATGCGCGCGCCAGCGTTGTCACTTGAGCGCTGTTACTCAATTTACGGATTGCATGGTTGCCGGTATCGGCGATGAATAACTCGCCTTTGGCATCCACCGCCAAGGCGCAGGGCGTATCGAATAGCGCGCTTTGGGCTGGCCCATCCTGGTCGCCGGGAGCCGCGCCACCGGCCAGGGTTTGCATCTGGCCGTCGGTGTCGATAACGCGAATCCGGTCGTTATAGCTGTCGGCCACATACACTTTGCCATTTTTATCGACGGCGACCCCAAGCGGGCCGTTAAACTGTGCCGTGTTGGCTGGCCCATCGCGATAGCCGGCCTTACCGTCGCCCGCCAGCGTGCTGACCTGGCCTTGTGGGCTTATTTTACGGATCGCGTTGCTACCGGTGTCGGCCACATACAAATTGCCGGCCGCATCGATAGCGAGGCCCGAGGGTGTATTGAAAGCGGCGGCGGCACCCTTGCCATCGGCGAAGCCCTCCTTTGCCCCTGCCAGCGTGGTAACCATACCACCGGGGGTAATTTTACGGATGCGATTATTTTCACCCGCATCGGCAACATACAGATTACCGCCACGGTCGATGGCCAGCCCGAACGGATCAGCAAAGCGCGCACGACTGGCCTGGCCCCTTGGCGTATTGGTCATGCCGGAGGACTTGTCCCCGGCCAAGAGCTCAATTTGCGCGGCCCAGGCGCTCAGAGTGGGGCGCGGTTTGAAGGATTGCGCTGGCCGCTGCGCCATGGGAAGCCCCCCCCTGCGCTGCACAATACAACACCGCAGTGACCCCGGCGAGGACAAAAAGACCCCGCAATATTGGTTTGATAAAGTTTGGGCCACGTGCTTGAACCTGCTTTTGTTTGCTAACAAAGCGCAGTTTAACCGATTTCGGCCCTTACTGCGCTGGCGGGGTGACCATGGCAGCGGCGGCGATGGGGGATATTTGTTCATAAGGGCAACATCTGCATAAAAACGACGCAAAACACTCAAAATACCGCGCCATATGCCCATTATGCCAATTAGAATAGGAAACAGAATAAAATGACGGGCCAGCCTTACCGAACCGCCAAAAGGAAAAACAGTTGATCACTTCTGCAGAGCTTACCCCGCATCAAAACCAATACTACGCTTGGTTACTTACTTGAGTCCAAAAGCCATAAAGCGCGCCTGGAAAGCACCAACAACCCATTTGAATACGATGATGGCCCGGTGATTTGTTCTTATCAATTTGCCAAAATAAAAGCGGACGATATTCGGCAAGTTAATTGGGATCTGGTAGTCATGGATGAAGCGCACCGCATGCGCAATGTGTACAAGCCCAGCAATGTGCTTGCGGTTACCATCCGGGGCGCGCTGGAACATGTGCGCTCCAAAGTCTTATTAACGGCGACACCGCTGCAAAACTCCCTGCTGGAACTGTACGGCCTGGTGAGCATGGTTGATGATCAAGTATTTGGCGACATCAACAGCTTTCGCTCCCAATTTATGTTGCCATCCAAAACACAGGAATTTACCTCGCTGCGCACGCGCCTGACCCCCATCTGCAAGCGCACACTGCGTAAGGATGTGCTGCACTTTGTTCCCTACACCAATCGTATTTCCTTGGTGCAAAACTTTACTCCCTCCAGCGATGAACAGGAATTAAACGAAAAGGTGGGCCAGTACCTGTCACGACCGCATTTGCAAGCCTTACCCTCGGGGCAACGGCAACTCATTTCGGTTGTATTGTGGAAATTATTGGCTTCATCCTCGCATGCGATTGCGGGTGCGCTGGCAACCATGGCCAAGCGGCTACAAGCGCAACTGAGCGAGGGCGTTGTGCAAAGTGATACCTCTGCCGCTGTGTTGGACGATTTTGATGGGCGCGACGATCTTATCGACGAAAGCGCGTCCGAGTTCGACCCGGCATTCGTGCAAACCCTGAGCCAGGAAGAATATGATGCCGTCGCCAGTGAGTTGGACGAATTGCAGCACTTTCAGACACTCGCCTACAGCATTCGTGACAATGGCAAGGGCAAGGTTTTGCTGACTGCGCTGAAACGTGGCTTTGCAGAAATGGAAAGACTCAAAGCGCCGCGCCAATCAATCACGCAAATTGACGATGGGCGCGCCAACGCTGGCGCGACTACTACCAAGTGAGCCTGGCTACCTACTGCACAAACTCCCCACCCGTTAGATTGTTTTCTGCAATCAGTTTAGTAAACTGCTCTTTGGCGGCTTCACTTAAATAGATTTGAAGCCGTACCCGGCGTGGGTCTTTGAAAATTTGTGTGGATGTTGGTATAAGATGAGGCAAGTAAGCTTCTTTGGTAATTCTATTGCCAATCTTTTCTGAGTTTTCATAGTCAACACAGGCAATGATGTTTGTTACATTGTATAAATAGTATATTTCACTTTTTTTGTCACCCAATAAGCCACCATCGTTCATACATTCCACTTCCAATAATTGCCCGAAAGGCAGAAGAAAATCGTGGAGCGTGTTGTAAGCTTTGCTATTTAGCAAAATCGTTCCTGGTGAAATATAAGATAGATCGCCTAATGGTAATTGCTTTTTCTTTTTCTTTTCGACGAGAGGGCGGCACTGAGGCCTTGTGGGCCAGTTTTTTGGTGTTCCATCCATTAAAAATATTAATTTCCCAATATCATCGTCATTCATATACAGAAATTGTGTAAAATCATTAGTAATGCTATTAAATTTCCAAATATTCATCTTCGCTAACCTATTAGTAGGGAAAAGTACCTGCGATGAGTTCGCTTCTGATCGAACGAAGTGCATTACGTACTTCGGCCGCTGTGTAAGTGGGTATATCCAGCAATACTAAATACACATTTGTATAATATTTGTATAATATTTAGGGGTATGGATATGCTGATGCGCACTGGCATTGGGCATGCTTGCTATTTGCGTTGTCAAAAATCGTGGTAGAACTGCGCAATTATCGGTGTCGTTGATACCGATCCCAACGCCAAATAAATAAACACGTGCATCTGCGGCGGCAGCGGCCAACCAAGCAATGATGTGATGCGCGTCCACCTCTAAAAACCGCGTCATACCGGGGTTAGATACCAAATAATTGCGCATCAGTTTGCGCGAATGATCAAGGTTTCGGTTTGATGCTTCAGCCGCCAATGCAGTCGCAGTTGCCCCTATTACCGTAACGCCCTTTTTATAGAGCATTTTTCGTGGCACACTTGCCGCAGCCGCTGCATTTTTGAATGCGGCAGTATTC
>JBKJLF010000372.1:0-3696 GCA_046597185.1 Burkholderiaceae bacterium
GGGGTATGCAAATTGATTTCGGTGGTGGAAGCCAGCGGCGCAGCCAGATCCGGTTCTTGCCCATTTTTGAGGGCGCGTACCGCTTCATTGAGCATGTCGGAATACAGTTGAAAGCCAATTTCATGCATTTCGCCGGATTGGTTGTCCCCCAGCACTTCGCCCGCACCGCGAATTTCCAGGTCATGCATGGCCAAATAAAAGCCGCTGCCCAATTCTTCCATTTGTTGAATTGCATCCAGCCGACGTTGCGCTTGCTGGGTCAAGCCGAGCGCATCGTGGACCAGCAAGTAGGCGTAGGCCTGATGGTGCGAGCGCCCGACCCGGCCGCGTAACTGGTGTAACTGGGCCAAACCAAATTTATCGGCGCGATGCATGATGATGGTATTGGCACTCGGTACGTCGATCCCGGTTTCAATAATCGTGGTACAGAGCAAAATATTAAAGCGTTGCGCCACAAAGTCGCGCATCACTTTTTCCAGATCGCGCTCATGCATTTGGCCGTGGCCTACCGCAATGCGCGCTTCGGGCAATAAATTGCTCAGCATCTGGAAGCGGTTTTGAATGGTTTCGACTTCATTGTGTAAAAAATAAACCTGGCCGCCGCGTTTGAGTTCACGCAGGCAAGCTTCGCGGATGACGGAATCATTTTCACTGCGCACAAAGGTTTTAATCGCCAGCCGTTTTTGCGGTGCGGTGGCGATAATCGAAAAGTCGCGCAAGCCTTCCAGCGCCATGCCCAGCGTGCGCGGGATTGGGGTGGCGGTGAGGGTGAGCACGTCCACTTCGGCGCGCAAGGCTTTGAGCGCTTCTTTTTGGCGCACCCCGAAGCGATGTTCTTCGTCGATAATCACCAATCCCAGGCGCTGGAATTTCACGTCGCCGGATAATAATTTATGGGTGCCGATGACGATATCGATGGTGCCATCATTCATGCCCTTAATTGCCTGGGTGATTTCTTTACCCGAGCGAAAGCGCGATAATTCGGCGATGCGTACCGGCCAATCGGCAAAGCGGTCGGCAAAAGTGTGGGCGTGTTGTTCCGCCAGCAGCGTGGTGGGGGCTAAGATGGCGACTTGTTTGCCACCCATGACGGCAATAAAGGTGGCGCGCAGGGCCACTTCAGTTTTGCCAAAGCCGACATCGCCACAGACCAGGCGGTCCATCGGTTGGCCGCTGGTCATGTCTTTTATCACCGCATTAATCGCGGCGGCCTGGTCGGGGGTTTCTTCAAAGCCAAAGCTTTCGGCAAAATTATCGTAATCGTGGGCCGAATATTCAAAGCGGTGGCCTTGGCGCAGGGCGCGGCGTGCATACAGATTGAGTAATTCGGCGGCGGTATCGCGCACTTGTTGCGCCGCCTTGCGTTTGGCTTTTTCCCATTGGCCGGAACCGAGCGCATGCAAGGGCGCATCGGCGGCGGAGGCACCGGAATAGCGCGAAATCACATGCAGTTGTGCCACCGGGACGTAGAGGCGGCTTTCTTTGGCATATTCCAGGTGCAAAAATTCGGTTTCGCCATCGCCCATATCCATATTCACCAGGCCCAGATAGCGCCCAATGCCGTGATGGATGTGGACTACCGGATCACCGATTTTTAGCTCCGACAAATCGCGCACCATGGCGTCCACCTGGGTCACGCTTTCTTGCTTTTTGCGCCCGATGCGACGGCCAGAGCCGGCATACAGTTCGGTTTCGGTGATGAAAACCAGCGCCCCCGCGCTGGTGACAATTTCAAAGCCGGATTGCAGCGGCGCGACCCCGAGCATCAGTTTGCCATCGGCAGCAAGAAAACCGCCGAAGCCTTCGCAGGCCGCCAGCGTCAGATCGCATTCGTTAAAATACTGTTGCAGGGTTTCGCGGCGGCCATTGGTTTCGGCGCAAATCATGATCCGGCTGCTGCTTTGCATTAAAAAACTGCGCAAATTGGCGAGCGGATCATCCATGCGCCGATTGATGGCGATATTGGGCAAGGGGCAGGATAATTCCGATGCTGCCTCATTGGCCGCGTTATGGCTGTTGTTGCTGTTATGGCTGTTGTTGCTGTTGTTGCTGTTGTTGCTGTTGCTGTTGTTATTGGCGTTCAGCACCCAACGCCCATGCGGTTTGGCCAAGGTAAAAAAGTCTTCGGCTTTTAAAAATAAATCATGCGGCGGCAGCACAGGGCGTTCGCGGTCGTTTTGCAAAAATTGGTGGCGCGACTGGGTATCGGTCCAAAAGCGAATGATGGCTTCTTCAATATTGCCCACCAGCGCCAAACGCGCGCTGGTGGGCAGGTAATCGAACAGCGTGGCGGTGCTGTCAAAAAACAGCGGCAAATAATATTCGATCCCGGCGGCGGCGATACCGCTTTTCATATCCTTGTAAATGCCGACCTTGGACGGATCACCTTCAAAGCGTTCGCGCCAACGCTGGCGGAAACCATTGCGCGCGCCCTCGTCCATGGGAAATTCGCGCCCCGGTAATAGCCGCACTTCATTCACCGGATAGAGCGAGCGTTGACTGTCAGCATCAAAGGTGCGGATCGATTCAATCGTATCGCCAAATAAATCCAACCGATACGGCAATACCGAACCCATGGGGAACAAATCAATCAAACCACCGCGCACTGAATATTCACCCGGCGACATTACTTGCGAAACATGGCTGTAACCGGCCAGACTAAGTTGCGATTTGAGTTGCGCCTCGTTTAATTGCTCGCCTTTTTTAAAGAAAAACGTATAGGCGGCTAAAAATTCCGGCGGGGCCAGCCGAACCAGGGCGGTGGTGCAGGGCACCAATAAAACGTCACAATGGCCATTTTGCACTTCGTAGAGCGTGGCGAGTCGTTCTGATATTAAATCTTGATGTGGGGAAAAAGCATCATATGGCAGAGTTTCCCAGTCGGGTAATAAATGGCAGCGTAGCTCGGGGCCAAACCACGGAATTTCTTGCAACAGCCGTTGCGCATCCGTGGCATTGGCGGCTAGAACGGTTAGCATCGCTTGTTCTTTCTTTAAGGCAATAGCAGCTTGTGCCAATGCCCATGCATCAGCCGAGCCATGTAAGGCGGGCAGTGCAAATCGGGTGCCGGGTTTGGGTAGGGCTTTGTTTAGATCGAATTGCATGCAAAAAAGTCTAAAAGTTGTCTAAGTTTATTTAAATAAGGGATGTCAGCGTGCTGGTTTTTCAGTGCGAACCGCATTATAAACGATGGGCGCACTTGTTGCCTTGTTCTTTGGGTAAGCCCGGACTATGATGATGGATATCAGTCTTTTGTTTCCTCCAACTAATTTTTCTAATAAAGGGCGAATCCCATGAGCACTGCGCATTCGTATAAAAAACCACATCAAAAATTGGGACGGGTGGATCACATTTCATCCGTAGTGTCATCATCATCATCATCATCATCATCAGCGCCACCATCGCGCGTCGGTACTGCGTTGGAAGCAATTCGTTTGGTCAAGCAAGCCATCACTTATTTAAATACCCACGGCAAAGAACAAGTTTTGCAAGCGATTAACACGTCAGGCGGCCCATTTCGTCTACATGATTTATATGTGACGGTGCTGGATATGAATGGCCATGGTCTGGCGCACGGGGCCGACCCGGCATTGGCCGGACGAAATGCGCTGGAAGAAAGTGATGTGGAAGGTAAAACCTTTATTCGCGAACGGATTGCCATTGCCAGGTCGCAAGGCTTTGGTTGGCAGCAATATA
>JBKJLF010000424.1:0-12425 GCA_046597185.1 Burkholderiaceae bacterium
GGCGGGGTGCCATCGGGCAGCGGATCAGCCCAGACGTACCAGTCGGCCTTGGGATTGTCGCGGCTGCTGCGGCTTTCAACAAACCAGGGGTGGGTTTCGGCACTATGCGACAACACCTGATCGATCATGATTTTCAAACCCAGCGCGTGTGCGGTTTGAATCAATTGTTCAAAATCAGCCAAAGTGCCAAATAGAGGATCAACATTGCAATAATCGGACACGTCGTAGCCGAAATCCTTCATGGGCGAGGTGAAGAAGGGCGAAATCCAGACAATGTCCACGCCCAGGCTGGCGATGTAGTCCAGTTTGCCAGTAATGCCGGGCAAATCGCCTACGCCATCGTTATTCGAGTCAAAAAAGCTGCGCGGGTAAACTTGATAAATGACCGCTTCACGCCACCAATCTTGGGCGGTGGATGCCATCGTTGCCAATGGGGCTTTCGCGTGCAATGCAGTTGACATAGAACCTCTCTCATTTTGCGATCTGGTCGGGCCAAATCGATATCCAGGGTAGGGTGCGCCAATCATTTCGCGCAATCAGTTATCGCCGTGAGACTTTCAAAGCGCTTTGAATCAATGCACACAGTATAGCCAAAGCGCTTTGAACTGTAAAGGGCTTTATACGTATTTTTTATATGGGTGATCAAGAAAACGTCGGTCTGGTCTTTTTCGCGCGGGAAACATGCGACAGCGATGCGACAGCGATGCGACAACGATATGGCCGTGCCGGGGAATTTGTGGCCAGTTTGTGTGGTCGTTGCAACAGTAATGATGCTATCTCCCCAATAAATCAAAAAAAACACAAGTGATTTATCGCGAAATATTTGAATCATTTTAAATTATGCGAAAATTCAATTGCGCCAAATAAGTATTTTAAGTGCAACTTGGTGCACTACGGAATTGTTTTTTCACAAATCTCGTAGTGCTATCGTTTATTTTTCAAGGAGAGTATGATGAATTTTTTCGAACTATCGGCTTATACAGGGGTGTTGCCAGTTGATAACGCTGTGCAGCATCTCCCTTTTGACGAAGGGCAATCGCTTGGTTCGGCCAATACCCCGCCCAATGGCCCTCCGGGATCAGGGAAATAAGTGCTGGTGGCGGCATTGATGATTGTCGATGCCGCTTTTTTAAACGCATGTTGTTTGTGAGGGGTGTTGTATGCAATATTCAATCGATAACGAGGCGACTGATTTTTCACTAAGTCCGGTCATGGCTATTGACGCGTCGATGCGCTTTGTACTTGGGGCCATGCTCTGTTTGTGTGAATTATTTGTGTATTTGCTTTTGGCTCGTTCTGAGTTTAATGAATTTTATTATTTGCGTGCCATCGCTGCTGCAATTTGCGTGTTAGGTTTGGTCATGCGTTTTGGTGAGGGTGGTTTGTTGTTGGATATAAAGGAATTATGTCTGTATGAAGTGTTTGCACATATCGTTGGTTTGGTGTTGTTTTCTTTGGCGGCGGGAAGATTTTCGTTGATTTTAGTCAATGCAGTGTTGGCGCTTAAGATTATTCGTTTGTTCTGGATCTCCAATGGGCAGGGCGCAACGCGCTGGCCAACTTTTGGACTATGGGGTTTGTTATGGGGCCATAGGGTTGGGTCGAATGATCTACCCGCAGCGCAGCGCCGTGCTGTCGTCGTCGTCCTGTTGTTGAGCCCAATTTTAGGGTATTTTATTGGAAAATTGGACAGGATTTTCTTATTGGCTGCCTGGGGGGCGGTGCCAATTTTATATCTGTTGTTGAATGCCAAACGGTTGTTTTCGGCTTTGGTGCAAATTCCCGTGAGTTTGAGGACGTTGGCACACGAGCGTGATCAGGCGCGGGTAGAGTTACAACAATTGCGCCAGTCTCAGGCTGACGCACAATCGAAGGAGCAGCAAGCCTTGGTGTCTGCCTATTTTCAAGTGCGCCCGGACATGCGGGCGACGCTATTGCCAATTATTGAAGAGTTTTCAACGCTGTTCCCTGTCAGTGGTGAGCAAACCGATTTACTTGGCGTCGCCATTGCCAGGGATGTCGCCGTCGGCGGGGTTGGTACTGACCCTGAATAGTACTTTGGTGACCGCTTCCAACGCCATTTTATGCTGCGGACTCATTTGACGAAACAGATCCACTAACTGCGCCTCACGCTGTTGCTCGCGCCCTTCCGTTGGCGTGGCATTGGCGAAGCGGCGCACGTTTTCGTGCAATAAAAATTGGATCAATCCACCTTTCCCGATATCATCAAGTTGGCGTATCTCGGTCAATACCGTGCTTTCGTTCTGGCTTAATTTGGCGATATTGCGTTCACCCGTAAAAATATAGTTGATATCTGTGCCGCGCTCAGAGAGCAAGGCCAAGAATTCGCCATTGGGATGGAGCTTGCCTTGCTCCCAATCGGTTACGGAGCGTTTGGATGCATTGCCCAATTCTGCAAATTGGGTTTGTGTCAGCCCCAAGCGCTCGCGCTCCTCGCGTAGGCGTAATCCAATAATCTCTCGCATGGTGCGTGGTTGTTTGTTGTTCATATGGTGTTTGGTAGGGAGAGGATCGAAGTGAAATTGGTAAAAAATAGAGAAATTCTGCACATTAACTATTGACAACTGCGATAAATTGCACTATTCTAATCCAGAATCTTTATTCTCATGAATAATAACCTAAATATCTGCTGACTTGGCAGATGTTTCAAGTCACCCATACCATGTGTGATATTTTTTGTGCTTAGACTTGGGTCATATGTATGGATAATCCTATCGAATTGAGTGCGCTCGGCGCTCAGTCTGAATGGCGTAACGAAGCATTGGTGTTGGAGTTGGAAGCTTTGCTGGATGCGCGCCGTGCTTTAATGTTGGAGTTAATTGCACTCGATGCGCAAGTGGCTACCTATATGGGGCGCTTGCTGGCGCGTGCAGATTGAGCCGTCACCAGCCTGTGTTTTTTAAACGACAGGTGTCGGCATTTTGAGTGCCTCACGCCTGGAAAGACGATTTAAATACCATACCAGGCCTACTGCGGCCACCGTGAGGCCCAATACCAGGCCGATCCAAAAACCTGTGGCGCGCATAGCGGTGGCTGGTTTCCAGGGTGCCCACTCCGGGGCAATGCCTAATATATAGCCAACTGGTAGAGAAAATCCCCAAAATGCTGTTAAATGAATCAACATGGGTTGCTTGGTGACCTTGTAGCCGCGAATTGCGCAGGAGGCCGCAGCTTGGGCTGCATCGGATAATTGAAACAGTGCCGCAAACAGCAATAAACCTGCCGCCAGTTTTTGGATTTCTGGGTCAGACGTGTACACCGCTGCAATATGCCAGGGAAAGATGGCAATAAAACTGGCCGAGATGGATGCATAGATTAAGGCCAGACCTACGCCTACGCCGGAAACGAAGCGCGCTCGAACCGGATCGCCTTCGCCCATGGCGTGCCCCACGCGGGTGATCAGCGCGATACCCAAACTCATCGGTACCATAAAAACAACAGATGAGAAATTGAGTGCGATTTGGTGCGCCGACTGCGTAATCGCGCCAAAGCGGCCAATCATAAAGGCAATGGCACCAAAGGCGCTCACTTCCGCAAAATAAGTAATACCAATTGGCAGCCCCATTTTTACCATGCGCCAAATTTCTGGCCAAACTGGCCACTCCCATTGTTTGAAGGGGTAGCTGCTGTGATAAACGGGGGCGTGATTAATCCAAAACAACATGGCCAGCAACATCAGCCATTGTCCAATGCCGGTGGCCCAGGCGCAGCCGACATTGCCCAGTTGCGGCATGCCAAGGTTGCCAAACACAAATATCCAATTGACGATAATATTAAAAAGCAGGGCACCCAGTGATATCACCATGATCGGTTTGGTTTGATTTAAGCTGGCGCTATAACCATACAGTGCCCGGAACATGGCGAAGGCGGGCATGCCGATGCTGACGATGTGGACGAATGCGGCGGCTTTGCTGGCAACAATGGGCTCCAGGCTCAGGTGGTCAAATAACAGCGTGCCAGCGTTGAGCACTGCGCAGCCGAGCAAACCCACTCCCAGGCCTTTCCAGAGTGCCTGACGCACAATATGGGGCACCTGTGTCAAGTTGCCCGAGCCAACTTCATGTGCCACGGTGGAATTAATTGCCATCATAATGCCCACGATGGTGACCATCACAATGACCCACAGTGAGGCCCCGTTGGAGGTGGCGGCCAAGTCATTGGCACTCAAATGCCCGGTCATGGCCACATCGACAAAACCCATGCCAACCATGGCCAGTTGCCCCAGCAGCATGGGCCAGGTGAGTTTCCATAATGCGTTTGCTTCTTTCAGGATGGCAGTCTTCATGGTGATGAACGGTGAATGGATGAAGCTAATTTGAACAGGATGGCCCGTCAGTATAAGCCAGCTTGCGCTGGCGATGTGTATTTACAACTTTTGCTGTGCAGATTTTTTCATCTGTTTCGCATCCTTACGCCAATGTTGAATTTGCTTTCTGTACGGCAAAAATAGTAATTTTGATTCTATTTTACAATGCTTTGCCTTTCGCGATAAAACAACAGTCACGGAAAAATCTGCCAATTTTCCTGTCAAATTCAGGTGGCATGGTAAAAACAAAGGGTACACTTTCATCCATTTCGGCTTAATAGTATTATAAATTGCCAAGTTGCGATTGGCTAGCGCCTAAACTACCGGGGCAAGGTTGCTCCGGCAACTAATTAAGTGGTTTACCGAATCAACGCTTAGCTATGTGATTATTTGAATAAGTACCAAAAGCATGGTTTTATTCCTGTTGCAAATCGACATGGCGTGGTGACCCATTTAACACAGAAGGTGAAATATGACTAAGCACGATGATGACGATTTGATGAGCGATGAAGAAGCAATGGCAATGCTTGAACGATGCAAGGATCAAATAATGCTTGAGAGTCAATTGAAGCCACAGGATGCTGCTGATTTGGAGGCTGCATTAGAAGGGGAGGTCATGCTGTGTGGTCCGCAAACTGAACTGGCCTACCGCCGGATGTTGCGTGATATTAAGGAGTCTGGCAATGGCGACTAAACCGCAAGATTTCAACACAAACGAAATGAACGATGAAGAAATGAAAGAGTATTTGGCGGCGAAGGAAATGCTCATCCGGGATCGCGATAAAATTATGGCAGAGGTTGCAATTTTATCCTTTAAAGTTAAAGCTGCGCAGCGCTTCACGACACCACAACGCTTTTGACGGCAGCCCCCTCATATCAAGTCTTTGCGTACCCGGCCCATGCAATGGCGTTTGTACCAATGCATTTTTGGCCGTGGTTCGCAGAGAAGCGGCGGCGGCTGCGTGCTCATGGCTGGCGTGGCCCGGTGGTTGATCCCGAGGCGGTAAAAACTGTCACCGCGCTGTTGCAGGAACGCCATATTGTTACCACCAAGGACTTCGCTGGCGGCACTGGAACGGGTTGGCTGGGTATCGGCGCGCGCCGCTTCGTTGGTCAACATCCCATTACGGCGCGTGGTGCCGCTTTCGCCATTTGACTCCCTGGTGTGGTACAGACCGAGACTGCTGCGCCTGTTCGGCAAAGCGTATTCGTTCGAGGCTTACAAACCTGCCGCGAAGCGAACTTTTGGCCACTATTTTGTCCCCATCCTGGTCGGGAACCAAATTGTGGGCCGGGTTTCACCACGTCGTAACAAGGGTACGCTGCTTATCGAAGCCCAAGAGTTTGATTCCCCGGCTGATCAAGTTCAAGCCCAGGCAGCAATTCATTTGCTCCATGAATGGAGTGAGGCGGCCATTTTTCAATCTTTTACTGAGCCAAAGGTTATCTGTGAGTAATAACGCTATCTCGTACCGCACCTTGTTAAATAAACCAGGGTTCGTTGGACTTCTATTTGCAGTATCGGTTGGCCGCCTTGCGAGTGGCCTCGTCCCTTTTGGCTTGATGGCGATTTTCGCCCAGGGCGAAAAATTCATGCTGGCGGGCGGCGTGTCTGCTATCTTCATGCTGGTGACCTCGCTAAGTGGGCCTTGGCTTGGTCATGACGCCAATGTTTATTGCGGCCTACGTTGGTATTCCGAATTCATTTAACAAGGAAAATTTCAACGAGGCAAACGCCTCAATCGGCTCTGCCTATAACCTCGGTTCAGGTACGGGCGCGCTGCTTGCGGGTGTGCTGGTGCAACAAGTGTCTATGCATATCTCTTTTGTCGGTGCGGTTGCTTTGCCTGTCTTTGCAACAATGACTGCAGTAATATTCGCCAGGCAAGCATTGCATGCTAAAAAAGTAAATGCTGCTGACTAAAACTGCAACCCGTATTTGGCATTGTTTCCCTGTTTTAAGGCAGCCGCGATGCGGTCTGCATCGGGGGGGTATGGCGGTATTTGGCTCGCAACACCTGCACAAAACGCGAGTTTTGCGGCGCGTTGTTGTAACGCAACTTGGACGCGATGGCCCGTCAGTATAAGCCAGCAAGCGCGAGCGATGTGTATTTACAACTTTTGCTGTGCAGATTTCTTTATCCGTTTCACATACTTTGTCGGCTAAATGATGTTTCGCGAGTGAAAGACTGTCGGGTCGCCAGGTTAAATATGCTATCCTTTGCCCCACTGCCGTAAATTAGGCATAGAATCGATTTTTGAGTCCTTCCCCACATCTTGATGTGCAATCCGCTAACCGGTCAAGCCGTGTCGCGGAAGGTTAGATTAACCCGCTAATCTCGCGAAGCGCGAAGAAAGGTGAGCAATATGATGCAACAATCTAGTGCCAACTCTTATTTGTTTGGCGGTAATGCGCCATATGTTGAAGAGTTGTACGAATCGTACCTGGATAATCCGGGTTCGGTGCCAGAAAACTGGCGCGCTTATTTCGATACCATGCAAAATGTGCCTGCGGTAGACGGGAGCAACAAGCCCGACGTGGCGCATGCCCCGGTAGTTGCATCGTTTGCTGAACGCGCCAAACACGGCCCGATTCGCACTGTCAGCGCCTCGTCCAACACTGAAATGGGACGCAAACGCGTTGCCGCTACCCAACTCATTGCCGCTTACCGCTATCTGGGCGGCCGCTGGGCCAATCTTGATCCATTGCAACGGCAAGAACGGCCAGCCCTGCCAGAACTGGAACCCGCGTTTTACGGCTTTACCGACGCCGATATGGACACCTTGTTCACCGTCACCAATACCTATTTCGGCCCTGAGCGCGCTTCCTTGCGGGATTTGCTGTATTGGTTGCGTGAAACCTATTGCCGCTCCATTGGCGCAGAGTTTATGTATATTAGCGACCCTGGCGAAAAACGCTGGATACAAGAGCGGCTCGAATCGATTCGCTCTACCCCCACTTTTTCCGCCGAAAAGAAAAAACATATTCTCGACCGCTTAACGGCGGCAGAAGGCCTGGAGCGCTATTTGCATACCCGTTATGTCGGGCAAAAGCGCTTTTCGCTGGAGGGCAGCGAGAGTTTCATCGCCTCGATTGATGAAACCATCCAACGCGCGGGCGAGCGTGGCGTGCAAGAAATCGTGATCGGCATGGCCCATCGCGGTCGTTTGAATGTGCTGGTCAATACCCTGGGTAAAACCCCGCAAGATTTGTTTGGTGAATTTGAAGGCCGCCATGGCGACGATTTACCCGCTGGCGATGTGAAATACCACCAGGGGTTTTCCAGTGATATTTCCACCCCCGGCGGCCCGGTTCACCTGTCGCTGGCGTTTAACCCTTCGCACCTGGAAATCGTCAATCCGGTGGTGGAAGGTTCGGTCAAAGCGCGTATGGAGCGGCGTGGCGATAAAGACGGTTCCCAGGTTTTGCCGATTCTGGTGCATGGCGATGCCGCTTTTGCCGGCCAAGGCGTGGTCATGGAAACGCTGAATCTGGCGCAAACCCGGGGTTATGGCACAGGCGGCACCGTGCATATTGTGATCAATAACCAAATCGGTTTTACCACCTCGGACCCACGCGACTCGCGCTCGACTCTGTATTGCTCGGACGTGGTGAAAATGATTGAAGCACCGGTGTTTCACGTCAATGGTGACGACCCGGAAGCCGTGGTGCTGGTGACCCAAATCGCGCTCGACTACCGCCTGGCGTTCAAAAAAGATGTGGTGATTGATATTGTCTGCTACCGCAAACTGGGCCATAACGAACAGGATACGCCCGCCTTAACCCAACCCTTGATGTACAAAAAAATTGCACTGCACCCCGGCACCCGCAAGCTGTATGGCGACAAACTCGAAGCCCAGGGTACGATTGCGGCGGGCGGCGGTGACGAAATGGTCAAGTTGTTCCGTGCTGCGATGGATTCGGGCAAGCATACGGTAGACCCGGTTATCACCAACTTCAAAAACAAATACGCGGTTGACTGGATGCCTTTCCTCAACCGTAAATGGACGGACGTTGCCGATACCACCGTACCGATGGCTGAGTTGAAGCGCATCGCTGCGCGCATTACCGTCATTCCGGAAGCGTTTAAAGCGCACTCGCTGGTGGAACGGGTGTTGTCAGACCGTGCCGCCATGGGGCGTGGTGACATCAATCTCGACTGGGGTATGGGCGAACATATGGCGTTTGCGACCCTGGTGGCCTCCGGTTATGCGATCCGCATCACTGGTCAAGATGCCGGGCGCGGCACCTTTGTACACAGACACGCGGTCTTGCATGATCAAAATCGTGAAAACTGGGATGATGGCATTTATATTCCGCTGCAACACGTATCCGATAAGCAGGCACCGTTCACGGTCATCGATTCGGTTTTGTCCGAAGAAGCAGTGCTGGCCTTTGAATATGGTTATTCGTCAGCCGAACCGAATACCCTGACCATTTGGGAAGCGCAGTTTGGTGACTTTGCCAATGGCGCACAAGTGGTGATCGACCAATTTATCAGCTCCGGCGAAGTGAAGTGGGGCCGCGCCTCCGGTTTGGTCATGATGTTGCCGCATGGCTATGAAGGCCAGGGGCCGGAACACTCATCGGCGCGCCCCGAACGCTTTTTGCAACTGTGTGCCGATCACAATATGCAAGTGGTGCAACCGACCACTGCGGCGCAGATTTTCCATCTGTTGCGGCGTCAAATGATCCGCATGTTCAGAAAGCCGCTGGTTATCCTCACTCCCAAGTCGCTGTTGCGCTATAAGGATGCCGGCTCGCCTTTAACGGAATTGGCCAAAGGCGGTTTCCATACTGTGATTGGTGAAGTCGATGACAAGGTTGATCCGAAAAAAGTCAAAAGGGTATTAGCCTGTTCGGGCCGGATTTACTATGATCTGGTGAATGCCCGGAAAGAACGCGGCAGCCACGATATTGCGATTGTTCGGGTGGAACAACTGTATCCCTTCCCGCATAAAGCCTTCGCTGCCGAGTTGAAGAAGTTCCCCGCTCTGGCTGAAGTGGTGTGGACGCAGGACGAACCGCAAAACCAGGGGCCATGGTTCCAAATTCAACACAATATTTTTGAGGCACTGGAAGAGGGGCAAAAGTTGACCTATGCCGGGCGTCCTGCCAGTGCTTCGCCTGCGGTAGGTTACTACGACAAGCATTATGCGCAACAAAAAGCCTTGTTGGATGTGGCCTTTTCCAAGCTCAAAGGCTTTGTGCTGACTAAATAAATTGATTGGATGCGCAGGTAAGCATCCATAACTGAAAACGGAGAAATACATGGCAATTCTTAAAGTCAAAGTTCCGCAATTGTCGGAATCCGTCGCCGAAGCGACGATGTTAAAGTGGCATAAAAAAGTCGGCGATGCGGTGGCGCGGGATGAAAATCTGATCGATATCGAAACCGATAAAGTGGTGCTCGAATTACCCGCGCCTGGTGCTGGCGTGTTGACGCAAATTATTAAGGGTGATGGCACCATGGTGGTATCGGGCGAACTGATTGCCCTGATCGATACCGAAGCGAGTGCGGGCGTAGCTGCGGCAGGCGTCCCTGCGGCAGGCGTCCCTGCGGCAGGCGTCCCTGCGCCAGAGGCTGGCAAGTCGGCCGCCCCGGCTGCTGCTCCCGCCGCCGCACCTGCAGCGGCATCTACAGTGGCAGGTGCGGCGGCAGCCGTGATGCCGGCCGCCGCCAAGCTCGCCGCCGATAATAATCTCTCGACCGATGCCATCGCGGGCACCGGGCGTGACCGACGCGTCACCAAGGGCGATGTGATTCGCGCCCTGGAAACGCCCACAGTGGCTCCGGCAGCAGCACCGGCAGCCTCGTCGGCCCCGGCCAAAGCGGCCTTACAAGTTGTACCGCCACCCGCCGGGCCTGATTTGGGCGAACGCCCGGATCAACGCGTACCCATGAGCCGCTTGCGCGCTCGGATTGCCGAGCGGCTGGTGCAATCGCAATCCACCAATGCCATTTTGACGACCTTTAACGAAGTCAATATGCAACCGGTGATTGACTTGCGCAATAAGTTTAAAGATGCGTTTGAAAAGAATCACGGTGTGAAATTGGGCTTCATGTCCTTTTTTGTGAAAGCTGCAGTGGCCGCGCTGAAAAAATACCCGGTCATGAATGCCTCGGTCGATGGCAATGACATCGTCTACCACGGTTATTTTGACATCGGTATCGCGGTTGGTTCGCCACGCGGTTTGGTGGTGCCGATTTTGCGCAATGCCGATCAAATGTCGATTGCCGACATCGAAAAGAAAATAGGCGAATTTGGTGCCAAGGCCAAAGAAGGCAAGCTGACGCTGGAAGATTTAACCGGCGGCACTTTCTCTATTTCCAACGGCGGCACCTTCGGTTCCATGCTGTCCACGCCCATTATCAACCCACCGCAATCGGCCATTTTGGGGGTGCATGCCACCAAAGACCGCGCGGTGGTTGAAAACGGCCAAATTGTGATCCGTCCGATGAATTACCTGGCCTTGTCTTACGATCATCGCATTATTGATGGGCGTGAGGCGGTGCTGGGTTTGGTCGCCATGAAAGATACGCTGGAAGACCCGGCCCGCTTACTGCTGGATTTGTAAAACGTCTTTCTTTTCGTCCGCTTCGCTGCCATGGTGGCTGGCGGACTTTATTCAAATTAAAATCAGCAGCACCCGTATTGGAATTTTTATGAGCAAACAATTTGATGTCGTTGTCATCGGTGCAGGCCCCGGTGGCTATGTCGCCGCGATTCGAGCGGCGCAACTGGGCTTTTCGGTCGCCTGTATTGATGAATGGAAAAATGCCAAAGGTGGCCCGGCTCCCGGCGGCACCTGTACCAATGTAGGGTGTATTCCCTCCAAAGCGTTATTGCAATCGTCGGAACACTATGATCATGCTGGGCATGCTTTTGCCGATCATGGCATCAAGGTAACGGGTTTAAGTCTGGATTTGCCGCAAATGCTGGCGCGCAAAGATGTCGTGGTCAAGCAAAATAATGACGGTATTTTGTTTCTGCTGAAGAAAAACAAAATCACGTTCTTCCATGGTCGCGGCAGTTTTGTCGCCAGTATTAGTCAAGGTTATCAAATTCAGGTGGGTGATGAGGTGCTGGAGGCCAAACATGTGGTGGTGGCAACCGGTTCCAACGCGCGCGCCTTGCCGGATGTACCCTTCGATGAAAAATTAATCTGCTCCAATACCGGTGCCCTTGGCATGGATGGCGTGCCCAAAAAACTGGGTGTGATCGGGGCGGGTGTGATTGGTTTGGAAATGGGTAGCGTTTGGCGGCGTTTGGGCAGTGATGTGACCGTGCTGGAAGCCTTGCCTACCTTTTTGGGCGCGGTGGATGATCAAATCGCCAAGGAAGCCAAAAAACTGTTCAGCAAACAAGGTTTGGCGATTAGTCTGGGCGTTAAAATCGGCAAAATCAGCGCTGGCAAAAAAGACGTGACGGTGGAATATGAAGATGCCAAGGGCGTGGCGCAAAAAGCGCAGTTTGACCGCTTGATCGTCTCGATTGGGCGGGTGCCGAACACCATCGGTTTGGGCGCGGAGAAGGTGAATTTGCAACTCGATGAGCGCGGTTTTATTGCCGTCGATGCCGATTGCCGTACCAACCTGAGCAATGTCTGGGCCGTGGGTGACGTGGTGCGCGGCCCCATGCTGGCGCACAAAGCCGAAGAAGAAGGCGTGGCCGTGGCCGAGCGCATTGCCGGGCAACATGGGCATGTGAATTTCAATACCATTCCCTGGGTGATTTACACCTCGCCCGAAATTGCCTGGGTAGGCCGTACCGAGCAACAATTAAAGGCCGATGGGGTGGATTACAAAGCGGGTGTGTTTCCTTTTCTCGCCAATGGCCGGGCGCGCGCTTTGGGCGATACGTCGGGCATGGTCAAGTTTTTGGCGGATGCGAAAAGCGATGAAATTTTAGGTGTGCATATCATCGGCCCGATGGCATCCGAATTAATCGCCGAAGCGGTGGTGGCGTCGGCCAGAAACTTCACCATGCCGGTGGTATCGCCCATCGCGCGGGCGCGGCCGTTGGCCAGGAAGGGGAAGGTGCCAGCCTTGTAGGCCCGCCCAGCGGCTTTCAGCTGCTGCTCGGTCTGGCCCAC
>JBKJLF010000491.1:0-2845 GCA_046597185.1 Burkholderiaceae bacterium
TGATTTCCACTTCCAGATTCGGGTAGCCCAGCGTGTAGACCCAGGGGCCGGATGGAAGTTGGCGCACTTCCAGTATGGTCAGGTAACCGGTTTGAAACAACAAGGCTTCGGGCGTGATTTGATCCACGTCGAAGCTGGAAATGAGCTCGGAACCGACGCTAAAGCGCGCCAGATCCGGCGTAAAAAAGCCGATTTGCGCCATCAGTTTGGTTAAAAACGTCGGCGTGCCGGTTTCAAACCACCAGGTTTGGAAACTGCGTTTTTTAAATAGCAATAACAGATCATACGGGTTATACACCGCTTCACCCGTCCAGTTGTAGCCGTTATACCAACGTCGGATTTGCTGCCGATCCAGCCCTTCCAGCTCGGGCGCAAAGATGGTATCGACTTCGTGCTCGGTGTAGCCGCACAGTGCCGACCAAGCCGGATCGAGCGTAATGTCGTCCAGATTGTTCAAGCCGGAAAACAGGCTGACCTTGGAAAATTTGGTTACGCCCGTCAAGAGCACAAAGCGCAAATGCACATCCACTCCCTTGAGCACGCCATACAGCGTTTTTAGCTTGCTGCGGATGGCTTGGGCGACCTCGGGTTGGTCGATATTATCCAGAATAGGTTTGTCATACTCGTCAATTAACACCACCACGGTTTGCCCGGTGCTTTCATGGATGCGCGCGATCAGGTCACGCAGGCGACCCCGGTGATCCGGGTAGCGCGCGGGCAAGTTGAATTGGCGCTCGTAACTTTCCAGTTGCTGGTGTACCGAGGCAGTTAGTTCCTCGACGCCGACCAGCGTGTCGCCACTGAAATCGATGCGCAACACCGGGTAGCGGCGCGTCCAATCCCATTGGTCGTGGATGGCCAGATGGGTGAACAGGGTTTGGTTGCCTTCGAAGATTTCTTTCAGGGTATCGAGCATCAGGCTTTTGCCGAAACGGCGTGGGCGGGAGAGGAAGTAGTATTTCCCTTGCTCGATTAGCTTGGCTAACATGCCGGTTTTGTCAGCGTAGTAAAAGTTGCCCGAAATAATTTCAGATAACGATGGAATGCCGTCAGGTAGATTTTTGCGTGCTGAGTTCATGGGTACGGAATGGATCTTGGTAATCGATTGCAATGGGTGCCAGTATAGCGCGTTACGGCTTGCTTGTATTTTTTGACTGTGCGATGAATGGGCAATCCGGTTGTTTAGCCTTTCTCTCAACATTAAGGCCGCAATTTTGAATTATGATTATGCATTGCCAGGCAGCGGGGCATTTGGCAATTCTTTGTGCCGGGGGATTTTCCAGCATACCGCATTTTACCAAGTTTGCTTGGGTGAACCTACTGAAACACGCATTGCTGTCTGCTCATTACCAGAATGACTGCTGGGTACGCCAGCGCACAGACCAGATGCTTTGCGTCAAGTATTCTGATCACACTTAACCAGGAGATAAACATGAAATCCCATTCCCACATCAGTGCCCTGTTGTTGATTGCAAGCGCCGCACTGAGTGCCTGCAGCAGCCCACAACAAACTTCCACGCCGTATTATGCATCCTCATCGCAGTCCAATAGCAGCAGCCATGGCGTGATTGAGTCGATTCAAACCCCACTGCATTACAGCGAAACCCGCAGCACAGGCACGGGCGCGGTGATTGGTGGCTTGGTTGGTGCCCTGGCAGGCAATCAAATTGGCAGTGGTAACGGTAGAACCGTGGCAACCGTGGCCGGCGCAGTTGGCGGGGCGGTGGTTGGCAATCAGGTCGAGCAAAACAACCACGCGCAAGGCCAGGGCGACTATCAAATTCAAGTCCATCTTGATAACGGCGAGCGTATCACCATCGCCCGGCAAAATGTCGGCGATTTAAAAGTCGGCAATCGGGTTAGCGTCATCAATGGCCAGGTTTCGCGTTATTAAATTTTTTTCATCTGCCGAAGTCCGGCATCACTTTTTATCCACAGCAAGGAAGTACTATCATGTCAAACAAAGCAACCTATATCGAAAAAATGAAGACCCAACTCGATGAGTTAAATATCGAGATGGAAAAATTGGAAGCCAAGGCCAAACAAGCCAAAGCCGATGCACGCGCCAAGTACCAGGAAGAAATGCTCATGCTGCGCCAACAGTCAAACCTGGCGCTGGAGAAGCTGGAAGAAATGAAAGCCGCTGGCGAAGATTCCTGGGAACAGTTGGTGGCAGATGTAGAAAAAATCCGCGATGCGTTTGTCCATTCCTTCCATTACTTTAAAGCCCAACTGTAAGCTTTCCGGGCATCACCGGGCGGTAGCGCATTAGCATCGGCTTGGCGCTGATGGGCCATGCGTTACCCGACTTTCTAAGGAGAACTCTTGGGCATGATTCTACTGATCATATTGATCCTGTTTTTGATTGGCGGTTTGCCGAGATGGCCGCATAGCCGCAGTTGGGGTTATGCCCCCAGCGGTTCTATCGGCCTGATTGCCATTATTTTGATTGTCCTGTTACTGACCGGACGCATTTAAGCGCCTACCACCTGCTCTCGTCACCTGCCCCCCCCTTTGCCATTCAACGCAAACGGGGGGGTTTTATGCTTTGTGGTGGCGTGTAATGAAAGCGCTGCGCGCCATCATACCAAGGGGCAGATGGCGCATCATTAACTCAAATGCGCAACGTCAATTAGCGCGGTGCAACCTTGCCGCCCACATCCGAGAGCACAATTTCGACGCGCCGGTTTAACTGCCGATTTTGTGCGCTATCATTGGCGGCAACCGGATAGGTTTCACCAAAACCATGGATCACGACACGCTCGCCAGACACACCCAACTCTTGCAATGCCAACCGCACTGCGCCAGCACGCCGCTCCGACAATGCCTGATTGTGCGCGCTACT
>JBKJLF010000622.1:0-2860 GCA_046597185.1 Burkholderiaceae bacterium
ATTCCAGCGTTTTGCCCTGGGATTTTTCATGATGCAAAACGGCGGGCACGATCACGTTGCGCAGCGCATCCAGAAAACCGATCATGTATTCACCGTGATCGCCAATGGCCGGAAATGCACCCAGCCGCCGATCCAGCGGCAATGACACTTTTGGCCCCAACCTATCCGCAGAGATGTAGCAGTTCAGTGGCGCGGCAGCGGGTTTTTGCCAATCGGAATTATTCAGTAAAAACGAACTCTGTGCCCCGGAATTGGTCTGGCAGATAAATGAAATTGATTCAGAGGGTGCAACAAAGCGCGAACGCAATTCGTCAACCGAGCCAAGACCAGGCAGTAAGGGTGAATGGCCATCGTGGCTATTGCAAAACATGCGCAACGCCTGAATCACCGAACTTTTGCCACTGTTGTTAAAGCCGCACAGCAAAGTCAACGGGCGAAGCGCTATTTTTTTGTGCTTGAAGGATTTGAAACCATTGATTTCGATTTCGGTCAGCATGTCATTGATCCAAAGTTTGTTTGATCAGTGCTTCCAGTCGTTGGTAGCGATACCGGGTGCTGGCAACGGACGATGAATCCCGGCTGATTGCGCGTTCAAAGTCATCATCGGCCAACAACTTTTTATAAGCATCCATAAATTTTGTTTTCCTGGATGTTAGCTCACAGAAATCTCTATCTTGCATATCGGCCAAAAGATTGGTCCAGGTGGCGAAAAGCGCTTTATTCACCGGTGTCCTGCGCATGCCTTTCACCGCTTTGCGAAACGCAAACTCGCCAAAAAACGCAAAGCAGCGTTTCATGGCCAGTTCAAAGCGCGCTGTTATGTCTGCGCGGTTAAATTTCCGCACGGTCGGCATAGCGTGTTTTGGGAAAATTTTCCTCAGGTGGGCTTCCGACAGGGCAGGCATGTGATTGATCAACCGCATGGTATCGCTGAGGAAGCCATCCATATCACCCGAATAATCTGCTGGGCTCCTTATTGAAAAAGCCAAAAAGCGCAAAACCAGTTCCCGCGCAGCCATTCGACTGTCATCCACCGACTCATCAATCGCCTGCAAAAATATTGGCATTTTTGCCAGCACCTCCAAAAGCTGACTGGCTTGCCCTTGATATAGCGCATGGCGAATCTCCTGCGCCGTCAGTGGCATCCCGCCGGTATTGATGCGCTTGAAAATATTTCGTTTGACTTCCTCGGGTGTCGCTGGATTGATCACCGTGAAGCGCATCTCTGTTTCCATGATGTTGTTGACGATGCGCGCATTCGCTGTGTCACTTTCGATTTGGGAAAAACGCATTCCATTAAAGCGGGCCCCCCAAAACTCAAGATTCTTCAGCGCAAACGGTTCCGCCCCCGGAACACTTGGGCTACCGTCCTTATTTTTCTCCTCGCCCAGCAAATAATTGCGGATCGTGGTCAGGCGTTGCAATCCATCAACCACATCCCAACTGCCATCTTCATTGGCAGAGACATAGAACATGGGCAAGGGAATGCGCAACATCAGGGACTCAATCAATTGACTGCTGCGTGCCTGATCCCATACAAATTGCCGTTGAAAACTGGGGGCAAGGCGAATCGACCCCTGGCGCAGCCGCCTTAGCAGGTGATCCATCATTACTTGCTTAGGTTCAATCGAGATCGCGTTGGGGTCGAACGGATCGGCCAACGGGGTTGACACTTCCAACTCAACCCCAGCAGGCCTGCCATCGGCACCCAATTCTTCCACTTCCTTTACTGTTATGTTCGCCATATTCGTCATTAATTTTACTTAAGCACCAAGCGATTGGCCAAGCCCACAAACTGTTCCAGTGGAATCATCTCGGCGCGCAAGGAAGGGTCAACCCCGGCATCGATCAATTCATTTTCCGAAAACAACGGTGCCAGGCAATTGCGCAACACCTTGCGCCGTTGCGAAAACGCTTGCGTCACCACCAATTCCAATTGCGCCACCTCGCACGGCAGCACTTGCGCACGCGGGTGCATGCGCACAATCGCCGATTCCACTTGCGGCGGCGGATCAAACGCGGTCGGCGGCACGATGAATAACAAAGACATTTGATAGCGCCATTGCAGCATCACCGACAACCTGCCATACACCTTGCTACCCGGTTCGGCCACCATGCGCTCGACCACTTCTTTTTGCAGCATAAAGTGCTGGTCTTGAATCACATGCGAAAACTGGGTCAAAGAAAAAAGCAAGGGGGTGGAAATATTGTAGGGCAAATTACCCACCACGCGCAGTTTTTTACCCTGCGCCAAAGCGGCAAAATCAAACGCCAGCGCGTCGCCGGAATGAATGCTCAATTGCGTCGGCTTGAATTGCTTGCCCAAGCGCGTCACCAAATCCCGATCCAGTTCCACCACATGCATATGGCCCAAATGTTCCAGCAATAGCTTGGTCATCGCGCCCAAACCGGGGCCAATTTCCACCATAACATCGCCCTGCTCTGGCCGAATCGCGCTGATGATGTTATTCAACACCAGGGTATCGGTCAAAAAGTTTTGCCCGAAGCGTTTGCGTGCAATATGTTTGCTCATGCCGCTACTTCCCTGGAACTGTTAACCGAATTTTCGACCGAATTTTCCACCATATCCAGCGCACAGCGTATCGCCTGCTGCATGCTGCCATCATCGGCCAAGCCCACGCCTTGCGCCGCCACATCCAGCGCGGTGCCATGATCCACCGAAGTGCGAATCAAAGGCAAGCCCAAGGTGATATTCACGCCCTGCCCAAAACTGGCATATTTCAACACCGGCAAACCCTGATCGTGATACATGGCCAACACGCAATCGGCTTGATCCAGATATTTGGCCTGAAACAGCGTATCAGCCGGATACGGCCCGCACGCGCCAATGCCCATGGCG
>JBKJLF010000679.1:0-8331 GCA_046597185.1 Burkholderiaceae bacterium
GCTTTGACTTGGCCAAAAAAGTCTACGCCCATACCGCGCAATATGACGGTGCAATTGCCAATTACCTGTCCAGCCTGGGCGAAGACAAAGCCCACGCTACCCGCAGCCATTATCCTGATACCTTGAACCTGCATTTCACCCGCGTGCAAACCATGCGCTATGGTGAAAACCCACATCAAAGCGCGGCGTTTTATAAAGACCTGACCCCGGTGGCGGGCAGTCTGGCGCATTATCAGCAATTGCAAGGTAAAGAACTGTCTTATAACAATATTGCTGATAGCGATGCGGCCTGGGAATGCGTAAAAACCTTTGCTTCTACTGATGGCGATGTGGCCAATGCGGCGGCCTGCGTGATCGTTAAGCACGCCAACCCCTGCGGCGTGGCGGTAGGTGCGGATGCCCTCGAAGCGTATAGCAAGGCTTTGCAGACTGATCCCACATCCGCTTTTGGCGGCATTATTGCGTTTAATGTGGAGCTCGATGGCGCGTCGGCCAAGGCGGTGGCTAAGCAATTTGTGGAAGTGATTTTGGCTCCCGGTTTTAGCGCTGAAGCTTTGGAAATTTTTGCGGCCAAGCAAAATGTGCGCTTGTTGCAAGTGCCGCTGGGCCATGGCGTGAATGGTTACGATGTGAAGCGGGTCGGTGGTGGTTTGCTGGTGCAAGGCCCGGATGCCAAAAACGTGACCCTGCCCGAATTGCGCGTGGTGACCACGCTGCAGCCGACACCACAGCAATTGCTTGACTTGATGTTTGCCTGGAAGGTGGCCAAGTTTGTTAAATCCAATGC
Source organism: Burkholderiaceae bacterium (assembly GCA_046597185.1). Lineage (GTDB taxonomy): Bacteria > Pseudomonadota > Gammaproteobacteria > Burkholderiales > Burkholderiaceae_D > CAMBDR01. The sequence goes on from JBKJLF010000679.1 coordinate 788, forward strand.
CATCGTCTTTTGTGGTAATGGCATGACGCTGGGCGTGGGCGCGGGGCAAATGAGCCGGATTGATTCGGCGCGCATCGCTTCCATCAAGGCGCAAAACGCGGGTTTGAGTCTGGCCAGTTCGGCGGTGGCGTCGGATGCGTTTTTCCCCTTCCGTGATGGTTTGGATGTGGTGCTCGATGCGGGTGCAACTTGCGTGGTGCAACCGGGCGGCTCGATGCGCGATCAGGAAGTGATCGACGCGGCCAATGAGCGGGGCGCGGTCATGCTGTACACGGCGACGCGCCACTTCCGTCATTAATCCAGCATTAATTCGCGGCATCAGATTCATCACAAGCTAAACTGACTTCAATCGATTGGTGCGCATGAGAATTTTAGGCATAGACCCCGGCTTGCGCACCACCGGTTTTGGCGTGATTGAAAAGCATGGCAACAAGCTCAGCTATATCGCGTCCGGCACCATTAAAACCGAAGCGAGCGAAGCGCTGCCGCAACGCCTGAAAACCATTTGGCAAGGGGTGGCGCAAATCGTGGCCAGCTATCAACCCAAGGTGGCGGCGGTGGAAATCGTTTTTGTGAATGTGAATCCGCAATCGACGTTGTTGCTGGGCCAAGCCCGGGGTGCCGCCATTTGCGGTTTGGTGGCGGCGGATTTAATGGTGGCGGAATACACGGCGCTGCAAGTGAAGCAAGCGGTGGTGGGGCATGGTAAGGCGCAGAAAGAGCAAGTGCAGCACATGGTGCAGCGGCTATTGCAATTACCCGGTTTACCCGGCACCGATGCCGCCGACGCGCTGGGGGTGGCGATTTGTCATGCCAACAGCGTGGACGGGGTGGCGTTGATGGGTGGCACCGGGCAGGGCTTCAAGATGCAGCGCGGGCGGCTGGTGGCGGCGAAGTAGGTGCTGCCAAGGGGGGCGGCGATCATCCGCGTTGATAAAATGCCAGTCCCACGCGTTGAATATGGTCAATCAGGTCGGGGTTGTCGATTTGATCAAACAGTGAAATATCGATTTTATAGGGTAAGAGTAAATCGTCCAGTTCATTTTCTAATGTCAGTAATTGAGCCAGCGTCATGGTATGGCTTAAAATCACCAAGTCGATATCCGATCCACGCTTATAGTTTCCTTTGGCGCGTGAACCATAGAGCATTACGCCATCAATTTGCGGATAGTGGGCAAAGACGGCATTTATTTTGGCCTGAGTGCCCGCTGTCAGGCCAAATTCTTGCGGGCCAAATTCGTGTGATAGGGCTTCAGCTAGCATTGGCTAACCCTTGCATGTGGCGTTCAAATTGTTGAAACAGGGGAAAATAGACTTCAATCACTTGTTTGCCAATCTCATCGGCAGTTTCTTGATTGTACGTGTGGGAGGACATATTTCGGCTCTTGATCATATCCATCCATTTATCGCCATCCGTAATCAAATTCCGTTGAAATGCCTCACGCATTGCATCGCGCGAACCCGTAATCGAGGTATTGCCTTGGTATTCAAAATAGTCTTTCATCACATTCCACGCCAGTTCGTGCGTGAACTCGAATGCTTTGATTAGGCCGATTTGCTCCAATTCGTTCAATTCTTCTTCGTTGATGAATTTTGCCAGTTGTGATAGAGCACGTTTAAAATTGGAGAAGCGTTGCTTCCAGCGAATATCGGGTGCTGCCATGATTATGCTCCTTGGGCTAATTTTGTCCGATTATGCCAGAAAATACGCCCGCATCGCCGCAATCGTGCGCTCTATCCCGGCCTGATCCACATCCATATGCGTGACCATGCGCAAGCGGTACAGCCCGGTGGCCAATATTCCGTGGGCTTTTAAATGCGCCAGCAAGCCTGCACTGCGTTCAGGTGCCACATCGATAAAAAGGATATTGGTTTGCACGGGTTCAATCGTTAAACCGGGTAAGCCGGCCAGCCCTGCCGCCAATTGCGCCGCCAAAGCATGGTCTTGCGCCAGACGGCTTACGTGATGATCCAGCGCGTAATGCGCGGCTGCCGCTAACAGGCCCGCCTGGCGCATGCCGCCGCCCAACATCTTACGTATCCGGTGCGCGCGCTGGATGAACTCTGCCGAACCACACAACACCGACCCCACGGGCGCGCCCAGGCCTTTGGAAAAACAGACCGAGACACTATCGAAATGGCGCGTGATGGCGCGCGCCGCCTGATACGGGTCGCCGCCAGTCCCGACATCGGCGACCGCCGCGGTAGCGACCGCCGCGGTGGCGACCGCAGCATTAAATAGTCGTGCCCCATCCAAGTGGCGCAACAAGCCGTGTTTTTGCGCCAGTGCCGACGCTTCGGCAATATAGTCTGACGGCAACACCTTGCCACCCATGGTGTTTTCCAGGCACAGCAATTTGCTGATGGCGTAGTGCGCATCGGCAGGTTTGATGGCGGCGGCAATATCGGCCAACAAAATACTGCCATCGGCCTGATTATTCAGCGGTTGCGGTTGAATGGAACCCAGCACCGCCGCACCACCGCCCTCGTAGCGATAGGTGTGCGCCATTTGGCCGACAATATATTCATCACCACGCTGGCAATGCGCCATTAAACCGCATAAATTGCTCTGGGTGCCGGTGGGCAGAAATAAGGCCGCTTCAAAACCCAAACGATCAGCCACGGCGGCTTGCAAGGCATTGACGCTGGGGTCATCGCCAAAAACATCATCACCCAATTCAGCCTGCATCATGGCCGCGCGCATGGCGGGGGTGGGTTGGGTTACGGTATCACTACGAAGGTCAACGATTTGCATGGGCGTATTGGGCGTATTGGGCGTGGGTGTATTGGGTGTATTGGGCATATTGCAAATAAGGCTGGAGAAAAACCTTCCTGCAGGATGATGCTGTCATGTCGCGTATTATAGTGGGTTTTGCCAGGCTTTGCGTCGCACACAGGTGCTATCGCTTGACGTGAGAACGCTTTGGCAGATGAACATGGTATCCTTGTGCCTTTTCGATCTCGACGAGGTTTTCATGATAGGCCGCTTATCCGGTATCTTACTGGAAAAAAATCCCCCACAATTGCTGATTGATTGCCAAGGCGTGGGTTATGAAGTCGATGTCTCAATGAGCACATTTTATAATTTGCCGGCTTTGGGCGAGCGCGTCACGCTGTTCACCCACATGACGGTGCGCGAAGATGCGCATTTGCTGTATGGTTTTGGCCAATTGGAAGAGCGCAAAGTGTTTCGCCAACTGATTAAAATTACCGGAGTCGGGGCGCGTACCGCGCTGGCGATTTTGTCGGGCATGGCGGTGGCCGATCTGGCGCAAGCCATCACACTACAAGAAACCGGGCGTTTGATTAAAATTCCCGGTATCGGTAAAAAAACCGCAGAGCGCTTGCTGCTGGAATTAAAAGGCAAACTCGGTGCAGAATTGGGCACGGTGGGGGCGGGCGGCATGGTGTTGGCACCGGATGCCAATTCCGATATCCTCAACGCCTTGTTGGCGCTGGGCTATTCGGATAAAGAAGCGGTATTGGCCATGAAAGGCTTGCCCGCCGGTTGCGGCGTGTCGGACGGGATCAAACAGGCGCTCAAAGCGCTCTCGAAGGGCTGAGCATGAGTATCCAAACAGATCAATTTTCGGAAGCACGCATCATCGATGCTGCCCCCGCCTCGCCCAATGAAGAGGCGCTGGAGCGGGCCCTGCGCCCCAAGCAACTGGATGATTATGTGGGCCAGGTAAAAATTCGCGATCAGCTTGAAATTTTCATTACCGCGGCGCGCCAGCGTAAGGAAGCGCTCGACCACACCTTGCTGTTTGGCCCACCTGGCTTGGGCAAAACCACGCTGGCCCACATTATTGCACGGGAAATGGGCGTCAACTTGCGCCAAACTTCTGGCCCGGTGCTGGAGCGTCCCGGCGATTTGGCCGCCATGCTGACCAATTTGGAAGCCAACGATGTGCTGTTCATCGATGAAATCCATCGCCTCTCGCCGGTGGTGGAAGAAATCCTGTATCCGGCCCTGGAAGACTATCAAATCGATATCATGATCGGCGAAGGGCCGTCGGCGCGTTCGGTTAAGCTCGATTTACAACCGTTTACCCTGGTCGGTGCCACCACCCGGGCCGGCATGCTCACCAATCCGTTGCGTGACCGTTTTGGCATCGTGGCGCGGCTGGAATTTTATACCGTGGAAGAACTTACCCGCATCGTTACACGCAGTGCCGCGTTGTTGCATGCGCCGATTGTGGAGGAGGGCGCGCGTGAGATTGCGCGCCGCGCGCGCGGCACGCCGCGTATCGCCAACCGCTTGCTGCGCCGGGTGCGCGATTTTGCTGAAGTCAAAAGCAATGGCGAAATTACCAAAAAAGTGGCCGATGCTGCGCTCAGTATGCTGGATGTGGATGTGCTCGGGTTTGATGTGATGGACCGTAAATTGCTTGAAGCCATATTACATAAATTTGGCGGCGGCCCGGTTGGCGTGGGTAATTTGGCAGCGGCTATCGGGGAGGAAGCCGATACCATTGAAGATGTGTTGGAACCGTTTTTAATTCAGCAAGGCTTTTTACAGCGCACCCCGCGTGGCCGCATTGCTACCGCAGCCACGTATGCGCATTTTGGCTTGATCATGCCAAAAACCAGCGCAAACCGGGAATTGTGGGAATCGTAATGTTGCTGATTATGTTGCTAATTATGTTGCTAATTATGTTGCTTATTCCTGGCGCAGCCAAACTTGCGAACGGCCAAACATGGGTGTGCCAATATAGCCGCGCACGTTGAGTTTTTTACCGCCGTCAGTCACTTCAATTTTGCTTTTGTAGATTTTGCCGTTGTCGGGGTCAAGAATTTGCCCACCGCCATAGACATCGCCATCTTTCTTCAGACCAGATAAAAGCATCAGGCCGATAATCGGTTGGTCTTTGCGGTTGTCGGGGCATTTGGTGCATTTGGGGTTTTGATCTTCATCCGGGCCGGGGAAGATTTTCTCGATTTTGCCCTGTAGTTCGCCATTGATTTCGGTAATATTGACCAGCGAACGTACTTTGCCGGTTTTGTCGTCAATGGTTTTCCAGATACCGACTGGGGAATTGGCATCGGCCGCATAAGCGTGGCCCGATAAGGCCAAACTTGAGGCCAAACTTAAGACCAAACTTGTGCCTGCCACTAAAGTTAATTTTTTTGCCAATTTTTCGAAAGGTTGATTCATGTAAGTCTCCAAATATTTAAATGCCCGACAGTATAGCAGATTGTTCACGCAATTTGCCTAAAGTAGAGCTAAAGTTCAAAACCCGTTCTTGCTCTTGTGCCACTACGGCTGCCGGCGCGCGTGCAACAAAACTCTCGTTATTGAGTTTGCCCTGGGCCTTGGCAATTTCTGCTTCGATGCGGGCAATTTCTTTGGCGAGGCGCTCGCGCTCGGCGGCCACATCAATTTCTACTTCCAACATCAAGCGCACTTCACCCACCACCGCCACCGGGGCTTGTGATTCTGGCAGTTGCGCGCCGATATGAATCTCAGAAAGTTTGCATAAACCCTGCATATAGCCAAACAATTGACGCAGTGCGGCTTGGTCCACCGGGCTGTTGGCCGCGATATGCAAGGGCACGCGCTTGGCCGGGGAAATTTGCATTTCACCGCGCAAATTGCGGCAGGCGTTAATCAAGGCTTTTAATTGCGCCATCCAGCTTTCGGCGTCGGCATCAATCTTTTTAGCATCGGCCAGGGGGTAAGCTTGCAGCATGATGGAGTCGCCCGCCGCTTCAATCTCGCAGCCCGCCAGTGGGCCGACTGTTTGCCACAAGGCTTCGGTGACAAAGGGAATAATCGGATGCGCCAGACGCAAAATCGCTTCCAATACCTTGAGCAAGGTGCGGCGCGTGGCGCGTTGCTGTGCTTCGGAACCCTGGGCTAACTGCGACTTGGCCAGTTCCAGATACCAATCGCAATATTCGTCCCAAACAAATTGATAGATGTCTGCCGCAATCAAATCGAAACGGTAATCGGCAAAGCCGGCTTCCATTTTGGCACCCACCCGTTGCAGGGTCGAGATAACCCAGCGGTCGGCACTGGAATAGTCCAGGCCAGCATCGTCATCGGCCAAATTCACGCCACAATCTTTGTCTTCGGTATTCATCAGCACAAAGCGCGTCGCGTTCCACAGTTTATTGCAGAAATTGCGGTAGCCGTCACAGCGGCTCAAATCGAAATTGATGTTGCGCCCCAGCGAGGCATAGCTGGCCATGGTAAAGCGCAAGGCGTCGGTGCCAAAGGCGGGGATGCCGTTCGGATATTCTTTGCGGGTCTTTTCTTCAATCTCGGGCGCGGTTTCCGGCTTCATCAGCCCGGTGGTGCGTTTGGCAATCAGAGTTTCCAGATCAATGCCATCGATCAAATCAATCGGGTCCAGCGTATTGCCTTTGGATTTCGACATCTTTTGCCCGGACGAATCGCGCACCAGGCCGTGGATATACACATCGCGAAACGGCACTTTGCCGGTGAAATAGGTGGTCATCATCACCATGCGCGCGACCCAAAAGAAGATGATGTCAAACCCGGTCACCAGCACGGTGGAGGGCATGAACATATCCAGCTCGTGGGTGGAAGCAGGCCAACCGAGAGTGGAAAAGGGCACCATGGCGGAAGAAAACCAGGTGTCGAGCACGTCCTGATCCCGCGTGACAGGTTTGCCGCCCGCCTGCGCCTGTGCCGCTTCTTCATCAAGGGCCACATACACATTGCCCGCCTCATCATACCAGGCGGGAATCTGGTGGCCCCACCATAATTGGCGCGAAATACACCAGTCCTGAATATTGTTCAGCCATTGGTTATAGGTGGTATTCCAGTTTTCCGGAATGAAGCGAATTTCGCCCTGCGCCACTTTTTCCAGCGCCACTTCGGTAATCGAGCGACCGGGAAAGTGCGTGCCTTCGGCGGCCGGTTTGGTCATGGCCACAAACCATTGGTCGGTCAACATCTTTTCGATGATTTCGCCGGTGCGCTCGCAGCGCGGCACCATCAATTTATGTGGCTGTACCGATTCCAGCAAGCCTTGCGCTTTCAGGTCGGCCACAATTTGTTTGCGCGCCACGAAGCGATCCAGCCCCTGGTATTGCGCCGGGCCATTTTCATTAATTTTGGCGTCCAGCGTAAAAATGCAAATTTGCGCCAATTGGTGGCGTTGGCCGATGGCGTAATCGTTGGCATCATGCGCCGGGGTGATTTTCACGCAACCGGTGCCAAACTTGGGATCGACATAGCTGTCGGCAATAATTGCAATCTCGCGCCCGGTGAGTGGCAAGTTCAACATCTTGCCAATTAGATGTTGATAGCGTTCATCATCCGGGTGTACCGCCACGGCCACGTCGCCCAACATGGTTTCCGGGCGGGTGGTAGCCACCACCAGGTGGCCGCTGCCGTCGGCCAGCGGGTAGCGGATATGCCACATCGAGCCGTTTTCTTCGTTTGATTCCACTTCCACGTCCGACACCGCCGTACCCAGTTTTGGGTCCCAGTTCACCAAGCGCTTGCCGCGATAGATCAGGCCTTCGTTAAACAGCCGTACAAAAACCTCGGTCACCAGTTTGGAGCGGGT
>JBKJLF010000734.1:0-7253 GCA_046597185.1 Burkholderiaceae bacterium
ATGGTTTTTTCCGGGTTGTTTAAATAAGGTTCAGCCATTATTCACTGGCGCAAAAAAGCCAAACAACTGCGCCGAGCTTGCCCTGCCAAAAAGCTACCCAGTGGGTAGCTTATTTCCCGAAAGCAACATTAAATAAAATAAGCTCCCCACCGGGGATCTTTTTCTTCCACGCAATATTGCAAGCAAACGCACTTCCACCAAGTTTGATTTATCCGGCAAAACCGGGTATCGTACCGCCTTGGCTTAACCTTGGCGACAAACCATGACACCCACACGCCCACAACCCGGCCCCCGCATTGAACAACCCGTTGGACAGCCCGTTGGCGAGCCCATTCGCCAGCCCGTTGGCCAGCCCACCGGCAAAATCCAACGCGCGCCAGAAAACTTTATCGCACCCGATTTAAGTGCCGCCATCAACCGCGATGGCCTTAACGACCAACGCCGTCAGTTCTTGCGCAGCAGCTTTTTAGCCGCCCTCGCCACAGGCGCAGGCGCTGGCGCTGGTGCCAGCGTGAGCACCAGCGCACGTGCAGCAGCCATCACCAACCTCAGCCCACCCGACGACCCGGCTATTTTGCAATTACCCGCCCACAGCACCAGCCTGGGCCAGGCAGTGGCCACCCACCCCTACGGCCAACCATCAAAATATGAAGCGGCCCTGGTACGGCGCGAATCACCCGGACTTACCCGCGTGAATCAGGCTTCCGTCTCATTTACGCCACTGCAAGGCTTGTTTGGCATCATCACCCCCAACGGTTTGCATTTTGAACGCCACCACCAGGGTTGGCACGACATCGACCCCGCCACCCACCGCCTCATGTTGCATGGCATGGTGAAAAATCCCAAAGTCTATACCATGGATGATTTGATGCGCCTGCCCTCAGTCTCACGCATGCATTTCATCGAATGCGGGGCCAATAGCGCCACCGAATGGGGCAATGTGGCCGTGCCCACCATACAGTACACCCACGGTATGCTCAGTTGCTGCGAATTTACCGGCGTACCCCTGGCCCTGCTGCTGCAAGACTGCGGCTACGACGTAAAAAACGCCAAATACGTGCTGGCCGAAGGGGCCGATGGCTCCGGCATGACGCGCACCATCTCAATCGAACGGGCACTGGATGATGTGCTGGTAGCCTGGGGCATGAACGGCGAAATGCTGCGCCCGGAAAACGGCTACCCGCTGCGCTTGGTGGTGCCGGGCGTGCAAGGCGTTTCCTGGGTGAAATGGCTGCGCCGCATCAAGGTGGGCGACCAGCCGTGGAATACCAAGGATGAAACGCTGCACTATATCGATTTGCAGCCCGACGGCACGCACCGCCAATATACCTCGGTGCAGGAATGCAAATCGGTAATCACCTCCCCTTCCGGCGGCCAGCAATTGCTGGGCCAGGGGTTTTATGATATCAATGGCCTGGCCTGGTCAGGCCGGGGCAAAATCAGCCGGGTCGATGTATCGGTAGATGGTGGCCGCAATTGGCGCACTGCCCGGCTGGATACGCCGGTGCTGTCAAAATGCCTGAGCCGTTTTCATCTCGACTGGGTGTGGGATGGCAAACCCGCGCTCTTGCAATCGCGCGCCATTGATGAAACCGGCTATGTGCAGCCGCGCATCCAGCAATTGCGCGCCGTGCGCGGCAGCAAGTCGATTTACCACAATAACGCGATTCAAACCTGGCAAGTTGCCACATCCGGGGAGGTAGCCAATGTACAAATCGATTAAATCCACCTGGCGCGATGGCTTGTTCAATCTGCGCTTGAGGCCGCGCTTGAGCCTGCTACCAGGCCTGCTACCAGTCCTGCTGCTCGGCCTGCTCTGCACAGCCAGTCTGGCGCAAGAACGCTACCCCGCCGTTGGCCGCGCTGCCACGCCCAAAGAAATCGCCGCATGGAATATTGATGTGCGGCCAGACTGGCAAGGCTTGCCCAAGGGTTCGGGCAGCGTGGCCCAAGGCCAGGTAATTTGGGATGCGCAATGCGCCAGTTGCCACGGTAGCTTTGGCGAATCGAACCAAATCTTCACACCCATCGCCGGTGGCACCACCAAAGCCGATATTGCCAGTGGCCGCGTGGCCGCGCTGGCCAATAACAGCCAGCCACAACGCAGCAGTTTGATGAAGCTCGCCACCCTCTCCACCCTGTTCGATTACATCCGCCGCGCCATGCCATGGTATGCGCCCAAAACCCTGTCGGACGATCAAGTCTATGCGGTGACGGCGTATATTTTGAATTTGGGCGATATTGTGCCGGACAATTTTGTGCTCTCCGACCAAAACATCAAGCAAGTGCAACTACCCAACCGCAATGGCTTAAGCCGCCAGCATGGTATGTGGCAAACCGATGGCAAAGCGGATGTAAATAATGTCGCCTGCATGCAAAATTGCAGCCACGCCAATGGCGAAATCCGCTCCAGCCTGCCCGCCAACGCACGCAATGCGCATGGCAATTTGGCGCAGCAACAACGCACCATCGGCCCCAACCGTGGCATTGATACGGGAACTCCGGATCAGGCCGCATCCCCCAAGCCGAAATAGTGTATTCTGCCCCATGCTTTAAAATTTCAGCTTTAAAATTTTAGCTTTATAGCAGCTTTCATTCTCACAGGAGACTTCAATCATGAAGCCAGCAGCATCGATCATCCCATCCAGCCAGTCCGGCGAATCGGATTCACACCAACCCCGACGGCGCGAACTGCTACTCAGCGCGCTCGGTTTGGCCTTGGGCGCAGGCCTGATCCATCCCGCCGAAGTATTCGCGGCAAACTGGAACGGGCAGGTGTTCGATGCCAAATCGCTGGATGAAGCACTCAAGGCTCTGGGTGGCGACAAATTTACCACCAGCGCGCAAGTGGTGATTAACGCACCGGATATCGCCGAAAACGGTGCCGTGGTGCCGGTTGCCGTCACCAGCAACGCCACCAACACCGAAAAAATCGCCATTTTGGTGGAAAAAAATCCGACCCCCATGTCCGCAGTATTCACCATTCCGCCCGGCACGGAAAGCAGCATCAGCACCCGCGTTAAAATGACGGGCACCTCGAATGTGCATGCCTTGGTCAAAGCCGACGGCAAATGGTTGCTCGCCACCAAAGAAATCAAGGTGACGCTGGGCGGTTGCGGTGGTTAATCGTGCTTAATCGTACTTAATCGTGCTTAATCGTGATTAAGCGAACTTAAGCGAACTTAAGCGTACTTAATCGTGGTCAAAATATTTATTTGAAAGGATAGCCATGGGCGACCCAATGCGAATTCGCGCTACCCAGTTAGCGGGTAATACCGAAATCAAAATATTAGTACGGCACGATATGGAATCGGGCCAGCGTAAAGATGGCGAGGGCAAACTCGTGCCCGCGCATTTCATCCAGAGCCTGGTGGTGAAATGGAATGACAAAATCGTGCTCGACGCCATGCTGGGGCCGAGCGTATCGAAAGACCCATTTTTTGCCTTTAAATTTGCCGGCGGGGCCAAGGGCGATAAAATTATGGTCAATTGGAGCGATAACAAGGGCGATAGCCGCAGTGATGAAATCGTCATTGCCTAAGCGCATGACGGTTCGGTGACGAGCTACAGGAGAAACTATGATCAAGCAAATTCGAATTGCCGCCTTGCCGTTTTTGGCACTGTTTTTGGCGGCCAACTTGCCCAATGCACTGGCGCAATCGGCCAGCGATGAAATTGCCAAATATCGGCAATTATTGGCCGATGGCAACCCGGCAGAATTATGGGAGCTTCGCGGTATGGCGTTGTGGCAGAAAAAAGCCGGGCCAAATCAAACCAGTCTGGAGCAATGTGATTTGGGCAAGGGCAAAGGCGTGGTCAAGGGCGCGTATGTGGCATTGCCGCGCTATTTTGCCGATACCGACAAGGTGATGGATCTGGAACAAAGGCTTTTGCATTGTCGCATGACCCTGCAAGGTTTAAGCCGCGAACAGGCCACCAAAAACTATTTTGGCGGCCCCGGCAAAGCGTCGGATATGGAAGCGCTGGTGGCCTTTATTACCGCCGAATCGAAAGGCTTGAAAATGGCGCTAGCACTCACCCACCCACAAGAGCGGCGCGCCTATGAAATTGGCAAACAATTGTTTTTCTACCGCGCAGGTTCGCATGATTTTGCCTGCGCCACCTGCCATTCCACCGATGGCGCGCGCATTCGCCTGCAAGACTTGCCGAATATTTTGAACCCGGTGCAAGCGCAAGCTGCCTACACGACTTGGCCCGCTTACCGCGTCTCGCAAGGGGAAGTGCGCACCATGCAACATCGTCTGGCCGACTGCTACCGCCAACAACGCTTTCCGGTGCCCGACTATGCGTCCGATACCATTACCGCCCTCACCCTGTTTTTGGCGAAAAATGCAGAAGGCGGCGTGTATGCGGCACCCGCGCTCAAGCGCTAAGCCGCCTGATCCGGGCAAACCAAGGCCGAAACAACCGAACCGAACCCAGCGGACAACCATCATGAACAAATTTCGCAGCATCACCCTCACCCTGTGCGCTGGCTTATGCGCCAGCCTCAGCTTACTGGCATGCAGCAGCGCGCCCCCAGCCACCACAGAAGATTACAGCCAGGCCGCACTGGCCTTGCTAAAGGCAGATTTCAAACCCAAAGGCGAGGCAACACTGGAGCGCTTGTTGAATCAGGACAGTGCGCAAAAAATCTGCAGCCAGTACCCCAAAGATTTACCCAAAAACCTGGAACAGAAAATCGAAAACGAGCAATTGCAAACCATACGCTACCCGGCAGACGGCCAATATTTGGGCGACCTGAAAGCGGGCGAAGCGATTGCGCAAAACGGGCGCGGCATGCAAAGTTCCGACCCCGTAAATGGCCCAAAAACGGCGAATGGCGGCAATTGCTATGCCTGCCACCAAATGAGTAAAACCGAAATTTCATTCGGCAACATCGGCCCATCGCTCTACCAATACGGCAAGCTGCGCGGCCAAAGCCCGGAGATTTTGAAATACACCTGGGGTAAAATTTACAATGCGCAAGCCTTTAAAGCGTGCTCAAATATGCCGCGCTTTGGCCATGCCGGGATTTTACAAGAACAGCAAATCAAGGATTTGATGGCCTTGCTGCTGGACCCAAAATCCCCCGTAAATCAATGAACGTAGGGTGGGCACCCGTGCCCACGCGTGAATGCCATGAGAACACCATGAATCGTCGTGAATTTTTAGAAGTCATGGCCGTGGCCGCCGCCAGCGGCCTGCCACTGGCCAACCAATCTGCCTTGGCCGCCCCTGCTGCCGACAAGTTATATGACTTGCCGCGCTTTGGCAATGTGCATTTGCTGCACTTTACCGATTGCCATGCCCAATTGCTGCCGGTGTATTTTCGCGAACCGCAATTCAATATCGGCGTGGGCAATGCCAGCGGTAAACCGCCGCACATCGTGGGCAGCCATTTATTAAAGCAAGCGGGGTTTAAAGCGGGCAGCCTGGACGCGCATGCTTTCACGTATCTCAATTTTGAACAAGCGGCGCGCACCTATGGCAAAGTGGGCGGCTTTGCGCACTTGGCCACCCTGGTCAAACAAATCAAAGCCAATCGCCCAAATGCCTTGCTGCTGGATGGCGGCGACACCTGGCAAGGCTCGGCCACGGCATTGTGGACCAAGGGCGAAGACATGGTGCAAGCCAGCCTGGAATTGGGCGTTAACGTGATGACCGCACACTGGGAAATGACGCTGGGCGAGCAGCGCGTAATGGATATCGTACAAAAAGACTTCAAAAACAAAATCGCCTTCGTGGCGCAAAATATTCACACCAATGATTTTGGTGATCCGGTGTTTGCGCCCTTTGTGCTGCGCGAAATGAATGGCGTTTCAGTCGCCATCATCGGCCAGGCCTTCCCCTATACGCCCATTGCCAACCCGCGCCATTTTGTGCCGAACTGGCGTTTTGGCATTGAAGAAGAAAACATGCAAAAAACCGTCGATGCGGCGCGCGCGCAAGGGGCCAAGGTGGTGGTGTTACTGTCGCACAATGGCATGGATGTGGATTTGAAAATGGCAGCGCGGGTGCGCGGCATTGACGCCATCATGGGTGGGCACACGCACGACGCGGTGCCGCAGCCGGTGGTGGTGAGTAATGCTGCGGGTAAAACCCTGGTGACCAATGCGGGGTGCAATGGCAAATTTTTGGCGGTGCTGGATTTTGACGTGCGCGAGGGGAAAATTCATGATTTCCGCTATCGTCTGCTTCCGGTGTTTGCCAATTTCTTGCCTGCCGATGCGGAAATGAACAAACTGATTACCCACATCCGCGCGCCGCATTTGGCCAAGTTGGAAGAGCGTTTGGCCGTTACCGAAGGCAGCCTGTATCGGCGTGGTAATTTCAATGGCAGTTTTGATCAACTGATTTTGGATGCGCTGCAAGAAGTGAAGGATGCCGAAATCGCGTTTTCACCGGGGTTCCGCTGGGGTACGTCGCTATTGCCCAATAGCGCGATCACGATGGAGCAATTGATGGATCAAACCGCGACCACCTATTCTTACACCACGGTCAATGAGATTAGCGGCAGCGGCATTAAAACCCTGCTCGAAGACGTGGCCGATAATTTGTTTAATCCCGATCCGTATTACCAGCAAGGCGGCGATATGGTGCGGGTGGGGGGGTTGCAATACAGCATCCACCCGAACGCCAAAATCGGCCAGCGGATACAGGATATGCGTTTGAATGGCAAGCCTCTGGAAGCGAGTAAGCGCTACAAGGTGGCCAGTTGGGCACCGGTGGCGGCTGGGGCTAAGGGCGAACCAGTGTGGGAAGTGGTGGCGCAATGGTTGCGGGATAAAAAGCAAATTGCGCCACGCCAATTGAATTTGCCTAAAATTGTGGGGGTGGAGGGGAATTTGGGGGTGGGTGCTTAAGCTATCGTCGCCTCGGTAACATCCAAGCCTTGGCTGGCGATGGCAATCGTTCGGGCTTGGTCTTGCGACAGGTTTACTGGCATTATTAAAGTGGTAAATTTATTTTTGCTTGAGACTGTTCTTCCGTCATTAAATATCGAAATAACCATCATCAATGCGGGTATTTGCAAGTAGAATGAATTTTATTAGCTTGCAGCAATCTATTCAAAACACCTTGATCTTTCTCGAAATTGCTTAATGTGCTTGTGAATATTATTTTATACACATTACCCTGAATCCGTGTTCAGGAACGCGAAAAATCCCCTAAGTGATTGATATTTATGGTAAAATTACACACTTTTCACATCACCCAGTGCATTATGCCACACTTTCAAATTAAGCAATCAA
>JBKJLF010000794.1:0-15491 GCA_046597185.1 Burkholderiaceae bacterium
GTCCGCCACACAACTGGAGAGCTGGTTGGCACCCAATCTGGGATAATTCAGACAAATTCCCCATCTTTGGCCTGGATTGATGCGTCCGCTTTGCATCGTAGTTGGAAAATTCCGACAAGCGGACGCTGACAAGCCTGATTCCATTTATTGCCGAGCATTTACCTGATCGGCACTGATATACTATGATCAACCAGTATGATCACCCCTAGACCCGCCTGTGTGTTCAAACCAAGCCCTGCCCTGAAAAGGAATGCATTATGTATCAAGAAATCTTAAATTTTTGGTTTGAAGAAACGAAACCAAACCAATGGTGGAAGAAAGATAAATCATTTGACCAAATCATTACTGAGCGCATTAGCGACATTCATGCCTTGGCAG
Organism: Burkholderiaceae bacterium; assembly: GCA_046597185.1. Lineage (GTDB taxonomy): Bacteria > Pseudomonadota > Gammaproteobacteria > Burkholderiales > Burkholderiaceae_D > CAMBDR01. The sequence continues at coordinate 379 of JBKJLF010000794.1, forward strand.
CGCGTTGCGAATTGTTTGACTGGCGTGAAAAAGCGCATGGGCGATTGGCAGAAATACTGATCCTGGATCAATTCTCACGCAATATGTTTCGCGATACGGCACGCGCCTTCGCCTATGACAACCTGGCCTTGGCGCTGGCACAGGAAGCCGTCGCGGCGGGGGCCGATTTGCTGCTGACGCCAATTGAGCGCAGCTTTTTATACATGCCCTATATGCATAGCGAATCGCTCAAAGTCCATGCCATTGCAACCGAATTATTCGATGAAAACGAATTGCCAAACAATATCGATTTCGAACTCAAACACCGCAAGGTGATTGAACAATTTGGCCGCTACCCGCATCGCAATGCGGCCTTGGGGCGCGAATCGACGCCGGAAGAAGTGGAATTTTTGAAGCAACCCGCTTCGCGCTTTTAAGCTATACGACGCGCAATCCGTAATACGCCTGACCGATTCGCGCAACACCAGGTTTAATCCAGGGACTTCATCATGGCCAGCAAAGGCACTGCTTTGCATGTAAAACTTGGCCGCATGCGCCCTGCTCGGCACGACCCTGTTGATACTGATTTTATTGAAGGCAAATTTGGGCCAGTGCAGCTCAACCCCGGTGATTTATTCCACCTTGGGGGCAGTGGTGGTGGTAATTGCGTATGATATGCCAAGTGGTTCTTTCCACGCCACTGGCATGCGCGACTGTGGCGCTTTGAGCATATTTACAAAATATTGTCAGCCTTGTTTGGTATGGCCTCTGCGGGCATTGGCAATATCTTTCACACCACCGTAGCGCAATTATTACCTTCCGCAATCGGCACTTTGGTGATTGCCTGGTTCTTTTGGCGCGAATTTCAGCAGCGAAAATAAGCCGGTACAGTCGATCTTCAAATTCTGTGTCGATTAACACATTTTTCGCTTGACAGCCGGATTGGGGCTGTGTCATAATTCATTTCAGTCACGTCACTACATATTTAACCCGATGTGCGGAACCATCCACTTAACCACTTTACAGGAGCATCTCATGCAAGAAACACTGGTCGAATTATTGCAAGAAGAAATCATTGAAGTTGCAGGCGGTGCGGGCGAATTGCGCTTACCGTCGATCCTCTGCTTTTAAGTAGCGGGCAGTACCATCAAAAAAAGGCGGTGCGAGCCGCCTTTTTTTGTTTACCGCCCGGCCAAATGCATTCGCACGCCACTCACACCGTGACTTGGCAACCGCATTCCAGCGCAATCACGACCGGTGAAACTTGCCGCGTGGTACGATCCTTACGCACATGCAGCACCAACAGGGTGAGCGGATCGAACACAATCACATCTTTCACGCCTTGCGACAGATAAAAAGGCGGCCCAATTTCCAGATCCTTGGCTTCAAAACCCCGACTTACCACTTCGATCACCGCTTCGGGTATCATGGTTAAGGCCGAATCTTGCTCATCTTCGTTGGGTTCTTTGCATAAAATCGAAATATCAGGCCGTTTTAAACCATTGGGGAACTGGATATACACATCGACGGCGTGGATGCACTCACACACACCCTCGCCTGCGCACTTGGTAATCCCTTGCACGATGCGCCCGATATGCTTTTGGTGCCGATAAACTGGCTGTGCTTCCCAAAGCGGCAGACCATTGACAATTTCAAGGCGAATTCCCAGTTCGCTGGCTTGATGCAGGATGGGTGACAGGCTCATGATGTTATTCCACCTTTCATTTTGCGATTTGGCATATTGATAGGTCATTGTACCGCAGATTACCGCCCGCTCATTCCTGCGCAGAATCGGCCTCTGGCTGAAATACCCGTGTTCCCGCACACCGCCCATGTCGTTTTACTGCTGTTGCGCATGCATTACTTTGTGTTGATACGGCTTGAACCACAGGGATAATGACCGTATAATTCCATTCAAATTAATCTCAAAAGACGCATTACCCAATACGAAAAAATGCCACTCCTACCATTAAAACAAACCCGAATGGAATTCAAAACCACCGAAGAAGTCAAAAGCCTCCTAACCCAGGCGGCTACCTTGGCTGGCGTAAGCCTTACCACGTTTGTGATTGATTGCGTGGCTGAGCATGCGCGAGCCATTATCGCTGAAAATACGCAGTTGCAACTCTCGGCCAACGGGCAGGCGCGCTTTCTCGCCATCCGCAATAATCCGGCCCCTGCCACCGACGCACTGCGCGAGTTGATGGCCTTGCCTGCATTGGAATTGGCCGAACAATGAACATCATTCTTTCGCGCTATAAAGCAGGCAAGGCCTATCCGGGGCAAAAAAGGTTTAACTGCGGCAACAAGGCAATCAACAGGTTTGTGATTGCCACCCTGGAAAAACACGTCGCCAGGAATTTGAGTGCCGCCTTTGTGCTGCAAGACGCCGACAATGCAGATCGTTTTATTGGTTTTTATACCTGGATAATGTCATCCATTGCCGCAGAGGATTTGCACGACTTGGGCCACGACGCCCCACCCGGTGGCGTACCCTGCATGCGACTGGTCATGCTCGGCATTGATTCGGCGTATCAGGGCTACCAACTGGGACGGCAGTTATTACAACATGCAATCACTTATATGATTCAGGCGGAAAAACAGGTGGGCGTACTGGGGCTTTACCTGCACGCAGATCCCAAGACGGTGAATTTTTATCTCCAACATGGCTTTGGTTTGCTGGAAGCGCGGCAAGACCCGAATCCGACGCCGATGTTTTTACATATCCATACGGCCCGTGTTGCACTTGCAGCGCAACCTGATTAAACAGGGTTGATTATGATTGCACGCGCTATTTACGGTAGAATTGTCACAGCCAATTTACAGCAAAGCAACCACTTGACAAAGTCAGATCATGAATCCAAACCGCCAGTTCGCACAAATGCAGGCGCGGCAAGACCAAGCCGCCATCAATGAGCGCAGGCGCATAAAACACTTGCCTGTAGCCAAGGCTTTGCGCAACCCTAATTTGGCACCTGACGTTATCACTGCAGCAAAGCGGCAAATTGAATTATGGCGCAGCCAACACTTATGCAGCCAAGACTATATTACCGCGTGGGAAGCGTTGCTGACAGACCCTTTACTGGCGGCGAAACTGCTTGAAGAGCATTCGCTCAATGCGATTCAAATGCGCCAGAACTCACCCTTTGTTGCGACGATTCGGCAGTTTCAGGTGCTAAGCGATGCAGCGTAAGCAAATGTATAGCCCGAATCCGCTTGGTACTGATTGCCGTCATCGTCCTATGGGGTGAAGCCATGGCATTGGGATTTTTACATGCGCGTTACCCGCAGGTGGTAGAACACTTTGTTTTACCTGCCCTTTTGCAGTATTTATGAACGAAATCAAACCCCAAAAAATTAATTCCCATTCCCCGCCGCACGCTGCCGCCGCTCCGCTCTCGACGCCTTCACCTCGGCATTGATTTCTTCCATTGACATCGGCTCCACCCCGGCAGCCGCCAAATCATCGGCCACCGTTAGCAAACTATCAGCCGCCTGCGCCGCTCGCGCGGTCGCATCGGCCTTTTCATTTTCCAACTTCATCTTCATTGCCAACGTCCCATCACCCCAAATCAAACCCCAACACCCCATGATGCGCATCGACCTTGATGATATCTTTCGGCCCAAACTTGCCCGATAAAATCAGCTTCGACAAAGGGCTTTCGATCATCTGCTGCACCGCCCGTTTCAAAGGCCGCGCCCCATACACCGGATCGTAACCCGCTTCGGCCACCAATTGCAAAGCCTCAGGCGTGATGAAGAAGCCCATTTCCATCTTGCCCAGACGATGCGCCAAAATATCGAGCTGAATCTTGGCAATCGCACCGATATTCTTTTCATCCAGACTGTGAAACACCACAATTTCATCAATCCGGTTGATGAATTCTGGCCGGAAATGATTGCGCACCTCCGCCATCACCGACAATTTAACCAAAGCCGGGTCGCTGCCTTCCATAGCCTGGATTTTGTGCGAACCCAAGTTGGATGTCATCACAATCACCGTGTTTTTAAAGTCCACGGTGCGCCCCTGGCCATCGGTCATGCGGCCATCGTCCAAGGCTTGCAACAGCACATTGAACACGTCATGATGCGCTTTTTCGACTTCATCAAACAAAATTACGCTATACGGTTTGCGCCGCACCGCTTCGGTCAGGTAACCGCCTTCGTCGTAACCCACATAACCCGGCGGCGCGCCGATCAAACGGGCTACCGAATGTTTTTCCATAAATTCGCTCATGTCGATGCGAATCATGGCATCTTCACTATCAAACAAAAAGCCGGCCAAGGCTTTGCACAACTCGGTTTTACCCACCCCAGTTGGCCCCAAAAACATGAAGGAACCATAGGGCCGATTCGGGTCGCTCAAGCCGGCGCGCGAGCGGCGGATGGCGTCGGCCACGGCCACAATCGCTTCATTCTGGCCCACCACGCGTTGATGCAGTTTTTCTTCGATATGCAGCAGTTTGTCGCGCTCGCCCTGCATCATGCGCGAGACCGGAATGCCGGTCGCACGCGACACCACTTCGGCGATTTCTTCCGCTCCCACCTGGGTGCGCAACAGCTTGGGTTTGCTGCCATCGGTTTTTTCCAGCGACACCTTGGTATCGGCTTGCTTTAACTGCGCTTCCAGACCGGGCAACTTGCCGTATTGCAGTTCCGACACTTTTTGCCAGTCGCTATTGCGCTTGGCTTCTTCCATTTGCAGGCGCACTTGCTCGATTTCTTCTTTGATATGGGTACTGCCCTGCACCACCGCTTTTTCGGCTTTCAGGATTTCTTCAAAGTCGTTATATTCGCGCTGCAATTTGAGGATTTCTTCATCGATCAAACCCAGGCGTCGTTGCGAGGCTTCGTCTTTTTCCTTTTTCACCGCTTCGCGCTCAATTTTAAGTTGAATTAAACGGCGCTCCAGTTTATCCATCACCTCGGGCTTGGAATCGATTTCGATTTTGATTTTGGACGCGGCTTCATCGATCAAATCAATCGCTTTGTCGGGCAAGAAACGGTCGGAGATGTAGCGGTGCGACAATTCTGCCGCTGCAATAATCGCCGCATCGGTGATTTCTACCTTGTGATGCAGTTCGTATTTGTCTTGCAGTCCGCGCAAAATCGCCACCGTGGCTTCGACGCTGGGTTCATCGACCATGATTTTTTGGAAGCGACGTTCCAGCGCAGCGTCTTTTTCAATGTATTTGCGGTATTCGTCCAGCGTGGTGGCCCCCACGCAATGCAATTCGCCACGCGCCAGCGCTGGTTTCAACATATTGCCCGCATCCATTGCGCCTTCGGCCTTGCCTGCGCCCACCATGGTGTGCATTTCATCGATAAACACAATGGTCTGGCCTTCATCCTGGGCCAATTCTTTCAGCACCGCTTTCAGGCGTTCTTCAAATTCACCACGATATTTGGCACCGGCCAGCAAGGCCGCCATATCCAGCGACAACACGCGCTTGCCTTTCAGCGATTCTGGCACTTCACCATTGACGATGCGCTGGGCCAAGCCTTCCACAATCGCGGTTTTGCCCACGCCCGGTTCACCAATCAAAACCGGGTTGTTTTTGGTGCGCCGTTGCAGCACTTGAATCGCGCGGCGGATTTCATCATCACGCCCGATCACGGGGTCAAGCTTGCCCATGCGCGCGCGCTCGGTCAAATCGAGTGTGTATTTTTTCAGCGATTCGCGCTGGCCTTCGGCATCGGCCGAACCCACGCCCGCGCCACCGCGCACCGCATCAATTGCCGCTTCCAAGGCTTTTTTGCTCAAACCAGCTTCACGCGCCAGCTTGCCAGCTTCCGATTTGTCATCCAGCAAGGCCAGTAAGACCATTTCGCTGGAGATAAACTGATCGCCGCGTTGCTGGGCGGCACGGTCGGCCAAATTCAAAATAGCCACCAATTCGCGCCCGACTTGCACATCACCACCATGGCCGCTCACCTTGGGCAAGCGCTCCAGGGCGGATTTCAAACCATTGGTGAGGGAATTCACATTCACGCCCGCGCGTTGCAACAGCGAGCGCACGCCGCCATCGTCTTGATTCAACAACGCCACCAGCAAATGCACTGGATCAATATATTGATTTTCATTTCCGACCGCCTGGCTTTGCGCATCTGCCAATGCCTCTTGCAATTTGGTGGTTAATTTATCTTGACGCATCTTATTCTCCTTGGTCTGGGGGTAATGCAACTTACCGAATAGAGCTTAGATGGGGCCAGCCTGAATCATTTCAAGCACGCTGTTGCCGAGTTTTGCAGTAGATTTTTGACATGCATCAAATTACCCCGCCACAGCCCGATAAATTACCATGCCAGCGATGCAACAAACAATTGAACCGATTAAATGGATGGCGCTATGACCCAAGGCCCAGGCATAATCGCCGCGTTGCAGCAAGGCCACTGCTTCGGCAGAAAAAGTGGAAAAAGTGGTCAAGCCGCCTAAAAACCCGGTCATCAGCAGCAAGCGCCATTCCGGCGGCAAGGTGGTATGTTGGGCAAAAAACGCCACCACCAGCCCGGCCAAAAAGCCGCCGCCCAAATTGGCGGCCAGCGTGCCCATGGGCCAATGTGGGTGCCATTGATTGAGCCACAAGCCCAATTGCCAGCGCAACAATGCGCCCAAGGCTGCGCCCAAGGCTACAGCGAGCGCGCTCATTTAGCCACCTGCGCCACCTGTGCATCCACCTGCATCACCTGCACATCCACCTGCGCCGCCTGCCACTTTGCGCGTGCGCTATCGTCACTCACACGCGCATCGACCCAGCGCGCGCCCTCGGGGGTTTGCTCTTTCTTCCAGAACGGTGCATCGGTTTTCAGGTAGTCAATAATAAATTCACAGGCCGCAAACGCTTCACCGCGATGCGCCGCCGTGACCGCTACCAGCACAATTTGCGCCTGCGGCGGCAGTGGCCCCACCCGGTGGATAACCAGTGCATCCAGAATCGACCAGCGCGCTTTGGCATCCTGAATGATTTTTTCCAGCGCTTTTTCAGTCATGCCGGGGTAATGTTCCAGTTCCATTTCAGAAACTTGCAAACCATCGTTCATATCGCGCACGGTGCCCACAAACGCCACCACCGCACCTACCCCAGCCTGGCCTTGGCGCAAAGCCGCCACTTCGGTGCTTAAATCAAAATCTGCCAGTTGTACCCGAATCGGCATCACCATCTCCCCACAAAAAAAGCCGCATAATCAAGCTGGCATTGTAGTATGGATTGGGCGAAGCGGGTACACTGTCGAAATTACCTCCACGGAGCCAGCCACTGGCGATTAATCATGCAACTCGACCAACCCTTAAGCGATAAAGAATTCGACGAGCTCGACAAGTTTTTAATGTCCGAGCGCAGCCCCGATGAAACCATGACCATGGACGCCTTGCACGGCTACCTGTCCGCCATTGCCATCGGCCCGCAACCGATCCCGCCGATTGAATGGTTGCCACATGTGTGGGGCAATGACGAGTTACCCAAGTTCAAGAATGCCAAGGAAGAAACCCGCATCCTGCACCTGATCACCCGCTTCATGAATGAGGTATTGATCACGCTGGAAGTGGCACCGAAGGAATACGAACCGTTGTTTTGCCAGGCAGAAATTGACGGCAAGACTTATATTGATGGCGAAAGCTGGTGCTGGGGCTTTTGGGAAGGCATGCAATTACGCGCCGAGGCGTGGCAGATATTGGAAGATTCTGACCAAGCCAGTTTGCTGCGCCCGATTTATTTACTCGGTGCGGAAGAAGTGGACGAGGAAGAAATGTTGCTGGTAGACACGCCACAAAAATGCCATCAGTTGTCGATTGAGGCGGAAGCCAATTTTCCGCTGATTTATCGCTTTTGGCAGGAGCGGCCCAGTAGTGTGAAGCCGCAAACCCGCAGTGAGCCGAAACAGGGGCGTAATGATCCCTGCGCTTGTGGTAGTGGGAAAAAGTTCAAGCAGTGTCATGGGCTGTCGGCCAATGATGCTGCGGGCGAGTAAACATGACGATCAACCGAAATCACTTGATTTCATACGCAAGCTACGTATAATACATGAAAGCCTCTTTTATTGAATTGCCGCCCTTTGAGCGACACAGACAAACCTATCTGGATGATGATGCCTACAAAGCATTGCAAGACGAATTACTCAAAAATCCTGATGGTGGCGATGTCATTGCTGGCACGGGTGGCTTACGAAAAATTCGCTTTGCAGATCCTCGGCGCGGCAAAGGCAAACGCGGCGGTTTGCGGGTTATTTATTATTGGCGAGTCAGCGCCGACCAATTTTGGCTGTTTACGCTTTACGATAAAGATGAATCGCTAGATTTAAATGCAGAACAGCGCAAAACCTTGGCTGCGCTATTGAAACGAGAACTGGACGCACGGAATACAAAATGAGCAAACGAGACCTTTTTTCAGAACTCACCGAAGGCTTTGCCGCCCTGGAAGCGCAGCGCACGGGCAAACTGACGCTGCGCCAACATCGGGCAGAATATAAGGTAACACCGGTGGCAAATGCCACCGATGTCCTGGCGATTCGCACCAAGCTCAATGTTTCACGCGCGGTGTTTGCGCAATACCTGCGCACCAACCCGCGCACCATCGAAAACTGGGAACAAGGACGCGCCAAGCCGAATGCGCAGGCGGTGTTGTTGATGCGGCTGGTAGATAAATACCCTGATACCGTGGAAAAATTGGCGATGGTTTAGGGTTGCAGCCACCGATGCCAAGGCCCACATGAATGAATACATCCGAAAAATGAACCAACAGGAATGAGTGGCAAGAATTTTATCTCCAAGCGGGGGAATAGAATAGCCACAAACGAAAAAGGAGTCACGACACAATGTTCGTAACTCCTTGATCTTGATACTAAATTCTGGCTCCCCGACCTGGACTCGAACCAGGGACCTGCGGATTAACAGTCCGTCGCTCTACCGACTGAGCTATCAGGGAATAGGTGTGAAACTATAAACCGTTTTCAAACATCTGTCAAGAAATTCATACTTCGCTTTAAATTTCCGACTTGGCTTTTCACTTTTTGCGCCAGCCGCCTGTTTTACACATTATGTCTGGCGCGAAAACCAAGATATTACAGAACTTTTACGATGGCGTCAACCACAACGTCAATATTTTTCGAATTTAATGCCGCCACACAGATACGCCCGGTGTCCACCGCATAAATCGAAAACTCTTCGCGCAAGCGATCCACCTGCGGTTTGGTCAAGCCGGAGTAAGAAAACATGCCGCATTGCTCGCGTACAAAAGCAAAATCATGGCCCGGTGCGGCCACTTTCAGCTTTTCTACCAGGCTATTACGCATCTCGCGGATACGCACGCGCATGCCGGCCAGTTCATCTTCCCAGATCTTGCGCAATTCCGGGCTGCCCAATACCGTGGCCACCACTTGCCCACCATGCACTGGCGGATTCGAATAGTTGGTACGAATCACGCGTTTCAATTGCGACAGCACGCGCGCCGCTTCCTCTGCACTCACCGCCACAATACTCAATGCCCCAACCCGCTCGCCATACAGCGAAAACGATTTCGAGAACGAATTGGAAACGAATAATGGCCCACCCGCCGCCGTAAACATGCCGACCACTTTGCCATCATCTTCAATCCCACTGCCAAAACCCTGATATGCCATATCCAAAAATGGAATCAAGCCGTTTTGCGTGACAACTTCAATAATCTGCGCCCATTCGGCATGGGTTAAATCTGCACCGGTGGGATTGTGGCAGCAGGCATGCAGTAAAACAATCGCGCCCTTGGGCATGGCTTTCAAGGCAGCTAACATGCCATTGAAATTCACGCCATGGGTGGCAGGGTCGTAATAAGGGTAATTATTCACCACAAAACCCGCCGATTCAAACAGGGCGCGGTGGTTTTCCCAACTCGGATCACTGATATAGACTTGCGAATCCGGCGAAAAACGCTTCAAGAAGTCCGCACCCAGCTTCAATGCACCGGTGCCACCAATCGCTTGCGCCGTAATCGCGCGCTTTTCATTGATGACTGCGCTATTGGCACCAAACACCAGTTCCTGTACCACTTTGTCGTAAGTGGCCAAACCGTCAATCGGCAAATAAGTACGGGGTGCGGCTTTTTCCATTAAAATGGCTTCCGCTTTCTGCACGCATTCCAATAAAGGCACTTTGCCGTTATCGTCGTAGTAAACGCCCACGCCAAGATTGGTCTTGTGTGGGTTTTTGTCTGCATTGAAGGCTTCGGTGACGCCCAGAATGGGGTCGCGTGGGGCCATTTCGATGGCAGTGAACAAGGTAGCAGGTGTGTTCATCGTGATAATATCCAAGGTTGGCTAAAACATGATTGTTTCAGGGTTTGAAAACACCGCCTGAAAAAAGTCTTCAGGGCCGATTAACTCCCTGACATTTTAACAAAGGTCTATCCCGTATGGCTGATTTATCCGAAGTTTCTAAGCAGAAAGACGACATCACTGTCGTTACTTTCCCTCACTCCCCCTTCAAGCTGCATCAGCCGTTTGCCCCCGCCGGTGACCAACCTGAGGCGATTGCGCAATTGGTGAGCGGGATTGAAGATGGCTTGACTTTTCAAACCCTGCTCGGCGTCACTGGCTCCGGCAAGACCTATACCATGGCCAATGTGATCGCACGCATGGGGCGTCCGGCGATTGTGTTTGCCCCGAATAAAACCCTGGCTGCCCAGTTGTATAGCGAATTTCGCGACTTTTTCCCGGAAAACGCGGTCGAATATTTCGTCAGTTATTACGATTATTACCAGCCCGAAGCCTATGTTCCGCAACGCGATTTATTCATCGAAAAAGATTCGGCCGTCAATGAACATATCGAGCAAATGCGTTTATCGTGTACCAAATCCCTCATGGAACGACGTGACGTGCTGATTGTGGCAACAGTTTCTGCAATTTACGGTATTGGCAACCCGAACGAATACCATCAAATGATTTTGATTTTGCGCGTCAAAGATCGGCTGGCGCAGCGCGATATCATTGCGCGCCTGATTCAAATGCAATACACCCGCAATGAAGTCGATTTTGGCCGTGGCACCTTTCGGGTACGCGGCGATACGATTGATGTGTTTCCCGCAGAACATGCCGAACTGGCGATTCGCATCGATTGCTTTGATGATGAGATCGACAGCTTGCAATTATTCGACCCGCTAACGGGCCGGGTCAAGCAAAAAATCCCGCGTTTTACGGTCTACCCCGGCTCACATTACGTTACACCACGCGCCACCGTACTACGCGCGATTGAAACCATCAAGCTCGAATTGCGCGAAAGACTGGAGTTTTTTCGCAACGAAAATAAACTGATCGAAGAACAACGAATCGAACAACGCACCCGTTTTGATCTGGAAATGATGCAGGAAGTGGGCTTCACCAAGGGCATTGAAAACTATTCGCGCCATTTCAGCGGGGCCTTACCGGGTGACCCGCCGCCCACTTTGTGCGATTATCTACCGCCCGATGCGCTGATGTTTTTGGATGAATCGCATGTCTTGATCGGCCAACTCAACGCCATGTATAACGGCGACCGCGCACGCAAGGTGAATTTGGTCGATTATGGCTTTCGCCTGCCCTCGGCGCTGGATAACCGCCCGCTGCGTTTTGATGAATTTGAACGCAAAATGCGCCAAACCGTGTTTGTTTCCGCCACGCCCGCCGCCTATGAGGCCGAGCATACGGCGCAAGTGGTGGAACAACTGGTGCGCCCTACCGGCCTGGTGGACCCGATATTGCAAGTTCACCCGGCCCTACACCAAGTTGATCACTTGATGGGGGAAATTCAAGCCCGGGTGGCGGTCAATGAGCGGGTTTTGGTCACCACCCTGACCAAGCGCATGGCCGAGCAATTGACCGAATATTTATCCGATCACGGCATCAAGGTGCGCTATTTGCATAGTGATATCGAAACAGTGGAGCGGGTGGAAATTTTACGTGATTTGCGCCTGGGCACCTTTGACGTGTTGATTGGCATTAATTTGCTGCGGGAAGGCTTGGACATACCAGAAGTATCTTTAGTGGCCATTCTGGATGCCGACAAAGAAGGCTTTTTGCGCTCCGAACGCAGCCTGATTCAAACCATAGGTCGCGCCGCGCGGAATTTGAATGGCACTGCGATTTTATATGCCGACCGCATTACCGATTCGATGCAAAGAGCGATGGGCGAAACTGAACGCCGCCGCGCCAAACAAATCGCCTTCAACACGCTTAATAATATCACCCCGCTGGGCATCAAGAAAAACATTCGCGAGATGATCGATGGCGTGTACAGTCCGCAAGAAGCCAAACAAAACCTGTTTGTCGCCCAAGAGCGCGCAGAATACCAGGTATTCAATGAAAAACAATTAGGCAAAGAAATAAAACGGTTAGAAAAACAAATGTTAGAACACGCTAAAAATTTAGAATTTGAAAAGGCGGCGCAATTACGTGATCAATTACGCAACTTAAAACAAAAAATTCTTGGTTCCGGCGGCGTGGATCATATTGCCTGAAGTCACGCGACCGCCCACGCAAAAAGGCCATAATGATAAATCAATTGCGCCAGAAAGTCATTGCCTAGTAGCAAGTATAATAATTTTCTTCCTAAAATGAAATAAATGCGGTAGAATTCTGGCGCACTGGTGGAATAGGTTTGAATCATAGCCAAGTCAGAAGCTATTGATAGACTAAATACCAGTCATTTTTCTAAAAAATAACTATGGGAACAAAATGAAGAAACAATCCATCGTAGCTCTATTCGCTGTTAGCGCAGCATTTGCATCAAACATGGCTTTGGCAGGCACCATTACCATTAATCAGACTTTTGATTTGGACTATCCTGATGCGCAATCAGCAGGCCGTTTCACAATTAGCAGTGACAATTTTGCCAGTGTCCTGGTACGCGCGGGTGACACCGTCGAATTAAACTATACCTTTGCTCCTGGTCAAGCTTTGCAAGTGAGCAGCACAGGTGGCACACAATCTTTCAGCATTGGCTTGTGGCAAGACAATCCTGCATCACCTACCAATAGCAGTGTTTTCTCAATTGGTAATGCCAGCTTTAACCTGACTGGCGCACATGGCAACTTCCCTGGCAGCGTTGCAGTAGCCAACCAAAGCTCGGGCCGTGCCCACTTGGGCGCAGCATTGAGTGGTTCCTTCCTGCCAAACGGCGGCACCGTGAACTTCACAGGCTTACACGCAAAATTTGATGTGACCGCATTACAAAATGGCCAATCGTACTATAACGCTGGCTTCTTTAGCGTCACTGGCAATGCTGTTGCTGTCACTACCCCGGTGCCAGAACCAGAAACCTATGCCATGATGATTGCTGGCTTGGGCATGCTCGCTTTCTTGGCCAAGCGTCGCAAAGCAGCGTAATTTGACTGTTTAATGTATCGAGCGTGTATTAAGTACGCATTCAGTGCCGCAATTGTGTATTCACTTTTGCGGCACTGTCATCTAAAAAATCCCCCCACTTCCAATCGCAATTCAAAGCACTATTGATTTGTTCAGCGCGTCATGGTTTAGCGATACGTCACATCCGCGTTTTCACCCTCGCCGCCGGGCTGCCCGTCTTTACCATAGGAAAGCAGGTCGAAATCACCATTGGTGCCGGGTGCGCGGTAGACGTAGGGCTTGCTCCATGGATCAAGCGGCACCGCCTTGGATAAATACGGCCCGGCCCATTTCGCTTCATCATTCGGTTTGGTCAATAATGCGGCCAAGCCTTGTTCGGTGGTCGGATAATGCCCGGTATCCAGGCGATAGGTGTCAAGCGCTTTACCAAACGATTCAATTTGCTGCTTGGCAACGCCACCCGACGCTTTGCCGATTGTGGAAAAATAGCGCGGGCCAACATAGGCCGCCAGTAAGCCGATAATCACGATCACCACCAACAATTCCAGCAGCGTAAAACCAGGTGCGAGCCGTCTTGACGGCGATTTCTGGAACATGCTCACAATCACTCCTTGAATAAACAAAATCAATAAAGGATATAGGATACCCGATGCGCGCAAAAAACGGCCAAATTCAAACAACTGTGTGGGTTTTTCATTATCTGTCCCGGGCACAGCAACAAAATCTCTTTACGGGACGCAACTTTGCGGTACAGTGTAGACTATGCTATCAGGTGTTTGGTTCAGCTCAAGCTCAGGTTCAAGCGCAGGTTCAAAGTCTATTCGATAGGAAAGCAAGCTATGGAAATGTTCGCTGACGATGCCACGGTTGCACTCCAGCAAGCGACACTCCCGGGTTCGCCGGATTGGGGAGACATTCCTGCCTTGGTCGAGCACGCCTGGCATTTGCGCCAACGCAACACCCGGCAAGCCTTGGAACTGTGTCAGAGCGCGCAAACCTTGCTCGCCACCAAGCCAGAATCCGAAGTTCCAGCGGCTTTTCACACTCTGCTGGCGCGTATCACCCTGATCCAGGCTGAAGCCAAATGGCTGTTTGCCGAATTGGAATTGGCTGCCCAAATGGCAAACGATGCATTAACCGAATTTCAAACCCGGGCCGATTTCATCGCTTGTGCCGACGCCCATTGGTTGCTGGCAATGGTGGCAATTGATCAAGGCCGACATCACGAAGGAGACAGCCAGCTAGAAGCAATGGCCCACGATGCCCGGGCAGCCGATGACAGCCTGCGCCTGGATATTGCCGAAGCTGCCTTGGCGCGTTGGGAGGTGCTGCGCGACCCACAAGCAGCGGCTGCACGCTGGGGCCTGCGTTTTCCAGTCGATTGCAGCAAACTACCGCGCGCTTTGGCCGCCTGGGTGGAAGATTATCACAGCCTGGTCGGCGCACAAAAAAGCGATTTTGCCGCCTCCATTCCGCATGCAATTGCAGCCCACGAAGCCGCCTTGGCCAGCGGCCAAATCCGCCATGCGATTATTGATTGCACCAATATCGGGGAAGACTTTTTCCGCCTCAACGACCACCAAAGCTCGCTGGAATGGATGCAACTGGGCCTGGAGCTGGCACGCGGCACGGCTTGGCCGCGCAATGTCGGGGCCTGCCTGATGCATACCGCCGAAGCCATGCGTCATTTGGGGCAGCTTGACGCCGCGCAAGAGTTACTGGAGCAGGCATTGATGACGCTGGCCCCACTCTCAAATGCGCGCAGTTATGCCGTGGCCCTGGGTTACATGGGCAATCTGACACTCGACCAGGGCAATTATCGGCTC
>JBKJLF010000244.1:0-5163 GCA_046597185.1 Burkholderiaceae bacterium
CAGAAATCCTGCCAAAGGAAATGTGATTGAATCCAAAGCCATGTATGTGCAGCGGGTAGGGGATTGGATTTTTGCCTGTGGTATTTATACCGAATAAAACGTGCAGATTTTTTTCTCAGACCTTTTTCTTTCTACTGCTGGCGGCTTTGGCGCTTCGTGCTTTGGGTGCCGTTGGTGCGCTTGCCTCGGGTGGTTGGGGTGCTTGCGGCAGCATACTTTGCCATTGTTCGCGCATAATCATGGCGGTTTGGAAAAAGCTGATGCCCAAATTGGCCGAATCGGCCAGCTTGCCATACAAGGTGCGGCTTTCTTGTGGTGCGATGGGTTTATTGGAGGCAATGGTGGCGGCATGCTGTTGTGCCAGGGTTTGCGCGACCACGCCCGCCGTCATGCCGGCAATGGTGGCCCCACCCAAAATATTTACCCCGGCCCCTACGGCATGGGTAATGGCCTGCTGCAATTCATTACGCGCACCCACCGGGTGCCCGGCCAATAAATCATGGCTGGCATGGGCCAGTTTCTTGATCACTTCTTCGGACGCCAGCAAGCCACCGATAATCGGTGCCTTTTTTGCGAAGGCATGCACGGCGACCGCTTGCGCTACGCGCTTGCCTGCGACCTTGGTCGCCAGCTTGGCTGCGGATTTGAGTTTGCTATTCATTTCGTGCTCCAAAAACGGCATGGTGAGGTTGCGGCTAGTTGACTTGTTCAAAGTCGATTAATTATAGAGGAAAAGTCGGGCCGGATGCGACTCTGGCGCAAAGGTATCGGCATTTCGCGATTTAAGGCAAATCGGAGAGGGGCGCAATGAATTGACGTGAATGGACGTGAATTGACGCATGGCATCAATTAGTGCTTGCGTATTTTTAGCGAGTTTGCGTATAATCGCAGCTTCCGCCAATTCCGGCGCTATTTTTTCGCTATTTATTTTTCAGGCAATAAAATCATGCATGCAAATTTAAGCCCCTCCTTGCAACTCACCAAGCCAGCGTTCCCACGCTTGGGTGCGGCTGCGCGCGAGCAAGCGATGCATAACCATTATTTATTGCACTGATCTTTCGAATTCGCTTCGGGAGGTTGAATCAGCCTCCCGGAGACTCACCGCAAAACCCCGGATGGCTTTAACCCCTCGGGGTTTTTTGTTTTGCGGCCTGTTTTTTGAAAGTTTGCCATGCGCACCTATGATAAGTTGATTGCCACAATTTTAGCCCACCAGGGAGCGCGACCGCTTGCGTCGGCCCCTTGGTGTGTTGGCTATTGGCAAGCAAATCTATCCCGCACTTGTAGTGTGTTTTACCTGCAAGGCGGACTTTTAAAAGCCGGGAAATTCATATCGAAAAACGGGTTCCCCATCTTGTAGGTGATTATTATGGAACACAGAAATCTCAGAAAACTCAGAAATATTGGCATCATCGCTCACGTTGATGCAGGCAAAACCACCACCACTGAACGCGTGCTGTTTTACGCCGGCGAAAACCATCGCGTCGGCGAAGTGCATGACGGTAACACCGTGATGTATCATGATCAGCAAGAGCGCACGCGCGGTATCACCATCAATAGCGCGGCCACCACCGTGCATTGGCGCGATTGTCAGATCAATATTATCGATACGCCCGGCCATATCGACTTCAATGTCGAAGTCAATCGCTCGCTAGGGGTGCTCGATAGCGCCGTGGTGTTGTTTGATGCGGTAGCGGGCGTGGAGCCGCAAACCGAAACCAATTGGCGTTTGGCCGACAAATACGGCGTGCCGCGTTTGTGTTTTGTGAATAAACTCGACCGTATCGGCGCTGATTTTTATCGTGTGGTAGAGATGGTGCGGGACCGGCTGGATGTGACGCCGCTGGTATTGCAACTGCCCATCATTAGTTTGAATTGGCCGCCGCAGCGGCGTTTCGTGAAGCGGCTAACCAGGCTAGTTTGCAGTTGCTGGAGCCGATCATGGCGGTGGAGGTCACCACTCCCGTCGCCCATATAAAATGAGAAAGCTCGCAACCATCAGAAAAATCGATGCCATTCAAGCCATTGAAGGGGCAGATGCCATCGAGTGTGCCAGCGTGGGTGGTTGGCATGTTGTCGTCAAAAAAAATGAATTTCAAATTGGCCAGCTTGCCATCTATTTTGAAATCGATAGTTGGATTCCCGAAGCCATTGCGCCATTTTTGTGCAAAGAGCGGCGTGAATATGGCGGCGTGGTTGGCGCGCGTTTGCGTACCATCAAGCTACGCGGCCAAATCAGCCAGGGTTTGCTGTTGCCTTTGGCGAGCGTCCAGCTTGATGCGCCAGTGCAGGAAGGCGATGACTTGAGCGACATCCTTGGTATACAAAAATATGAAGCCCCGATCCCGGCCCAACTCTCGGGCGTAATGCGTGGCAACTTTCCATCGCGCATTCCCAAAACCGATCAGGAGCGGGTTCAAAATTTGGGGCCGCAATTGAGCGATTGGGTGACACAGGGCCTGCGCTTTGAAGTGACGGAAAAATTGGATGGCACCTCGATGACCGCCTACTTGCTGGACGGCCAGTTTGGCGTCTGCAGTCGCAACCTGGATTTGCTGGAAGACGATACCAACACCTTTTGGCGGGTGGCCAGAGAGCTGGATCTGGAAGGCCAATTGCGCGCCATCAGGCATGCAACGGGACACGATTTGGCACTGCAAGGCGAAGTGGTGGGTGAAGCCATTCAAAAAAATCTTTACCAGATCAAGGGGCGGGATTTTTTCCTGTTTGATGTCTATGATGTGCAAGTAGGACGGCATTTGAACCCTGCCGAACGGCAAGCCTTGCCGCTAAAGCTCAACCATGTGCCGATTTTGGGCGTGCAAAAAATCGAAAGCGCTTCAATTGACGCCTTGTTATTGGAGACTGAAGGGAAAAGCGCACTCAACCCCAAAGCCGAGCGCGAAGGGATTGTGTTCAAGTGTTTGGAGCAAGATGTGAGTTTTAAAGCGATTAGCAATAAATTCTTGTTGAAACATGAATAAAATTGGCGCAGTCGATATATACTTCAACCTTTGAAGTCATCACTCGTCAGGAGACGGTACATCGCCATGAAACTTATTTGTTCCTTCTATTCTTCGCTTTTGATGATGTTTCTCGCCGGATGTGGCTCAGTTGGCCCAAGTCCGGCGAAGGATAATTATGTTGCAGATGGCCTCGTTGTGCCGCCAGCAAAGTCGTTGGTGGTGATCTTGCCAATTGTTGGTGAGCAGCACGATTTTACAAAGGGCGAAGTCATGGCGCTTGGCCAGATTCGGGCACAACTGGTGGCGGCGGGCTATCGTGTGGCAGCCTTGGACAAGGCCAACTTTCAAAACGATACCGAAATCGCGGATGCGGTGCGCCTTGCTATCGCACCAATAGTACGAAACTGATTGCGTGATACTTGGAGAATCCAGGCACACTTCCTTGATTCACGAAAAATTTATTGGCTTGCGCTTTTTAAAAGCGCCTTGCAGCTTACAATGGAATAGATATTGAAGAAATCAGGCAGGGGTGAGATCAATGGAGTTATTCGTTGTCGATGATGACGTGTCAGCGGTGCAACAGCAGCTTGCCAGCTTGCAGGGCGTTGCGCGGCTTGATTGCCTGATTACTCTGGCATGGTATCTGCGCGAACGAAATACGACCCTGGCTCTTGAAACCGCGCGCGAGGCGCGGGAATGGCTGGCTCAGCTCGATGACAGCACGCCAGACTATGCCAAGGCCTTGGCACGGTTAACCTTACTCGACGCTGAAGCACATTGGTTGCGTGCTGAAATTGAATTTTCCAGCAATTTGGCCGAAGAAGCGCTACATATTTTCACTGAAATCGATGATGCCGAAGGTTGTTGCGATGCGCATTGGTTGCGTGCTTTCTTGGCGCTCGACAATGGTTTGTCGGTTGTGCGCGACACTGAGTTTGATGCGGCCTTGCAATATGCATTCAGTTTGCGTGATCCGATTCGACAAGCGGTGATTCAGGCAGCACTGGCGCGCTTTGCCGTAATGCGCGGTTATACGGCAGCACAGTTGCGCTGGGGCAAGCAGTTTTATGTCGGCATGCCCACCTTGCCGCCTGCAGTGGCCGCTTGGGCATTCGACTTTCTTGGCTTATTAGCCACGCAGTATAGTAATTTTGGTAATTCTGCAACGCTTTTTATGCGCGCCCACGAAGCTGCCTTGCAATCGGGGCAAATTCGACGTGCCATTAATGCCGAATGCAATATCGGCGATGCCTTTACCAATTTAAATGACCCCTATAGCGCGCTGGAATGGACCCAAAATGCACTGAGTCGGGCCAGACCCACGGGGTGGCCTGCCAGCATTGGCGGTTGCCTGTATCAACTGGGTGAAACCTTGCGCTGCATGGGGCGTTTGGATGAAGCGCAAGAATTACTCAGCGAAGCGCTGCACATCATGGTTCCGCTCTGTAATTCCCGAACCTATGCGCTTGCGCTGCAATATCAAGGCGATTTGTCGCTCGCGCGTGGCGAATATCAGACGGCACTGGAAACTTTTTTATGTCTGGATCGGCGCGGCAAGGCGCTGCGCCATTTGCATTTACAAATTGCAGCCAAACGGGGACAAGCACACGCCTTATCCTACCTGGGCCAGCCGGAACAAGCCCTGGAAGTGGCGACCGCAGCATGGGGTTTGGCGCGTAAGTATAACGATTTATATCGTCAAATTCGCACCTTGCAAGTTCTGGCGCAAATTCACCAGCAACACGAGCTGCCCGCCCCACCGGGCATGCAAGCACCCAGCGCTTGTTTGCATTATTTGCTGATGGCAAAAAAAGTCGCCGAAAATATCGAGGGGTATAACCTGTCGGGCGATTTGCTCAAGGCCCTGGCGCATGCGTATGCCGAGGTCGGCGACCATGTAGCAGCCTGGCAAATGGCGAGCGAGGCGATGCAAGCCTATGCCCAATCGAATAATCAGGAAGCAACCCACCGCGCGATTGCCGTGCAAGTGCAGCGCCAGACCGAGCGTTCCCAGGCCGAGGGCGAATATCATCGACAATTGGCCCAGGCCGAAGCGAATCGCGCCGAAATTTTACAACGCAGCAGCAATACACTGGCGCATTTGGGCGCGGTTGGGCAAGAAATTACGGCGCAGCTCGATCAGCAGGCGGTATTTCGCACCCTGCATCGACATGTCCAAGAATTATTAAGCGTCGAT
>JBKJLF010000167.1:0-18326 GCA_046597185.1 Burkholderiaceae bacterium
AGGCACGGCAACCACCATTCCCAATGGCTTCCGCTTGATATTCAGCCAGCCATCCTTGCCATCAACCGTGTATCGCTTGTCGGACATTTTTTCTCCGGTAATAATTAATTGTGAATGGTAAAAAGATTAACGCCTAAATTGCGCGGCGACAATGAATAGTATTGGCGTCCGCGTTGCGCCGCCCGTTAGGCCAAGCAACATAAAATTTCCGCTCCGCTAGCAATGTTTCTAGCGCCCATGTAGTTGTTCGCAACTTATTACGACGCCAGTTGCATCGTCAATCATCACACTCATACCGCAGCCCCTCGTTGCAGAACCAATTGCCCAAACCAGCTTGCCATTTTGATTTATAAGCCTCGACAATGTCATCAAACCAACCCACTCTGTGCCTACGATTGCTTTCTCCGCGATAGCGCAAGCTTGTTGCGCCGTTAGCGTCGATTTCAACTCGGGTGGGCGTTGTTTAAAGATGCGCGAAAGGAGGTTGAACATAACGGCCTTATCTTGGACTAAGCCATAGTTTCATGGACAATCCAGCAATGCTGCCCGCAGCAATGAGCGCTGCACCTTCGGGTACGAGCCCGCCTCCCGTCATTTGAGGATTAAAGCCACCGCCGCGTGTGAGATATACATAGCCATTTTTGACGGGAAACCGTATCCCGACAAAAAAACTTCTCAAGCCGTTTACCCCAACTTGCGCGACGGTTTCTGCCAATGCTTCTTCAAGGTAGCGCCATAGTGATGACCGGCCATACGAGCCAGCGAGATTTTCGACCCTGAAGTTTCGCAATAAATAGAGTTTGGGAGTAAGGAACTGGTGAACCCGCTCATGCAGCAAGACGATTTTTTGATCATTCGCTGATCCCAACATGGAAAGGCGGATGTCGCCCCAGGCGCTGGTTGAGCCTTCACCCGCAGCACGTGACGCAGTTCGTGTGATTGTGGGTTTGTAGCGAATGCCTGGCGTGCGAGGAGGAGGTGTGCCGACATTTAATTTGCCGCCTCGCCCCGTTGTCGGGCGTCCCCGAAACAATACCGCCAATACTGCGGTGATGCCGAGAATGGCAATAGCCTTGGCGAGATGTTCTGCGGCGGCATCAAGTTCTTGCTCGCTGTTTGCCTTGTATGTGCGCGAGGCAAACTCGTAAACATGTTCCAACCCCGAAAACACGGCAAGGCCGATCGCTGTAATTCCAACTATGGCCAATATAATGTCAATTGCTTCACCCACGCCAAACGCATGCGATAGCACCCATGCGGCCAAAACAGCAGCGATGGTTTTGAGCGACTCGGGTGTAATAATGGCTGCCAATGCGGCACGTGCCTCGGGGCTAAGCTTGGGCAGCGTGCGCTTAAACACTTCTTCCAGTTTACTTTCAAATGGCCTTGATGTAACTAAACTCATGGCAACCTTTCTTTGTGTTATATGGGTTAATGTTCGCCATAATCGGCAGCAGAAAGTGGCGGGACGAAGGCACGACGCTTTTTGCTGTCCGTGTTGATGGCGTTGTTAGCGGGCATTGTTGTCACTTGAGAAACCCAAAAGACCCGAAGACCTTGCTGAATGTCGGTTGGAGTTCTGCGAATCGAGATCTCGCATCGTCGGCTTTGAAAGTAGATGCCCCGCAGTTCAGGGACCAAATCAGCCCCGGCGTAAAAGTGAGCGCCACAATTTGCTTGCGCGTGAACTTGCCTTCCAAATTCTCCAGCGTCGTTTCAACAACGCCGAGAAGCGCCGGAACGTCATGTATACGGGCACGGCGGGTTTCGATTACGCGAACCTGAGATGGCGGAAGACCGATGTACTCAGCCCAACTAGCTTGATCGGTTGGCAGTGACTCAATCTCGCTGTTGAGCGCTGGTTGAGTCATACCCTTAAGTTCTGCATTTGGGCGGGCCACGACGTTGCAATTTCCCGGGCCAGTGGGAGGATTCACAGAGAACCGGACGTTGCGCCCTTTTGTTGGAACGATGACCCACCCGGGTGGGTAGCTGATGCGAAACCCCGTTTGGCCGTCACGGTGCACCGGCCAAAGATTTGAATTGCTTGCCGGTGCCTGTGCAAAAGCCAGCGGCGCAACAAACGCCAAGCAGAGGATTGTGAGTTGGGATGGTTTCATTGGGGGTTGCCCGCTAATGTAATGTATACCTCAAACACTGCGGTATACATCTAAGGTTGAGGTATACATTGGCCGAAAAAACACAAAAAATGGCCTGCACACTGCATTCCCAATGAATTGCCTGTATTTTTACGCAGTCACAACAAAATTTCGAAACCCGGCAAGCCGCCATTGCAATCCATTTGCGTATTAAATTAAGTGCGAAAAAGGATGCGCGACCTGAATTATAGTTTAAATTCTGAGGAACCCTGCATGCCCTGGTTAGTATTTTTCATGCTAATCAGGTACAAACCCAAAATGGTGCCAGGAAAAATCGACAGGATTGCCAACCCGGGTAGCACCAATGTGCCCGTGTTGTAATAATCCGGCGCGGACGTTCTCCAGTCGCCAAGTAATCCGCATCGCACCCCGGCCTTGCAGGATGCCCACGAAATGGAAAAAATGTTGCACGAGGCGGTGCAGCATTTCCTGCAAAAAGGCAATGCACACCCAGGCGCGCTACGCGCTGCCGCAGGTGGTGCAGGGTTTTCGCGCCGCGTTCCCACAAGTGCGAATCGCCTTGCAGCAAAGTTCGCCCGGGCATATTGCGGAATTGGTCACGTCCGGCAGGGCGGATATCGGCATTGCCACCGAAGGCTTGCGTGACTATGATGATCTGGTGTCCTTTCCCTGCTACCAATGGAGCCACGCGGTAGTGGTGTCGGCCGACCATCCCTTGCTGCAATGTCAAAAAATCACCCTGGCCGATCTGGCGGCCTGGCCGCTGATTACCTACGATGTCGGCTTCACCGGGCGCGGTCATATTGATGACGCCTTCCGTCAGGCCGGGCTGGATACCGATATTGTGTTGACGGCGATGGATTCGGACGTGATTGCGCAGTACGTATCACTGGGAATGGGGGTGGGCATTGTCGCCTCAATGGCGCTGGACGCCAGCCGCAGTTACGGCTTGCACACGATTGAAGTATCCCATTTGTTTGCCGCCAACGTCACCCGGCTGGCGGTGCGGCGCGGCGCGTACTTGCGCGCCTACACTTACGATTTCATTTTGCGCTTTGCCCCGGAACTGACGCGGCAAGGCATTGATGCGGGTATGCGTTTTGAATTGGGTTGATCAAGGTTGGGCCAGCTACGTTGTTATTTGGTACAGCCCGCAGTGGCCAAGGGCAAGTTGCCAACGGTGTTGGTGGTGCATGAAAATCGCGGTTTGAATCCGCATATTGAAGACATTACGCGCCGTTTGGCGCTGGCCAACTTTATTGCCTTTGCGCCGGATGCGCTGTTTACGCTGGGCGGCTACCCCGGCAATGAAGACAAGGCGCGTGAATTGTTCCCCAAGCTGGATCAGGCCAAGGTGCGGGAAGATTTTCTGGCGGCGGCGCAAGTGCTCAAGACGCTGCCGGAAGGCAATGGCAAGGTTGGCGTGGTGGGGTTTTGTTTTGGCGGCGGCATGGCCAATTTTCTGACCACGCGCATTCCAGATCTGGTGGCAGCGGTGCCGTTTTATGGCGCGGCACCCAATTTGGACGATGTGGGCAAAATCAAGACCGCGCTGTTGATTCACCATGCGGGCAAGGACGAGTGTATTTGGGCCGGGTGGCCCAAGTATGAAGATGCGTTGAAAGCGGCGGTGGCCAGTTATCAGGGGTTTGTGTATCCGGGCGTGGAGCATGGTTTTAACAACGATACCACGCCGCGTTTTGATCAGGCTGCGGCCAGTTTGGCCTGGCAACGCACGATTGCGCATTTTGGGCAGTATTTGCGCGGGTACGGGGGCGGTCGTTGAGTCGGGTGGCGAACTGCGGCCAATGACCAATGGGCAGAATAGTCACTTTGAAAAGCAAAAAGCCCAATTCCAAGGAATCGGGTTTTCTACTGCAATGTTTGGTTGCGGGGCGATCAATCGAGTAAGCCGCGCAAAGCCGCATGGGTGCTATGTTTGGGTTGATTAGAATGTGGCGTTACCCCAAAAGTTGCCGCCTTACGCCAAACCGTCATGCGAGAAAAAGACAGAAACACAACTTGACGAAACTTGACACTGCTGTGAAATAGTGTATTCTCTCATCCTATGCTTAATCTCGAATTCATTAACGCCACAATGACAGCACTCTCGCTCAATCAGGCAGCATTGGCGGCGCAGTGCAATGTAAGCCGGGAAGCCGTGTCAAACTGGCTTTCCGGCGAATCCTTGCCGCGTCCGTCCAAACTCAAAGCCTTGGCAGAGGCGCTCGGCGTCGAGGTTAGTCGCCTGACTACCAGCCGCCTCCCGGAGCCCATTGTTGCTTATCGCACGAAAAAGAATCACGCCGCCACTGGCCCGGCACTTATCGCCGCAATGGAGTTGGCGCATCAGTTACGGCAATTGGTGCCGTTTGTCCGTGGCGAATCCCTGTTTTCACCCGCATTTCTTGAGAAGCCCCGGACCGATGATGATTACGTCCGCATGGTCACGCAGCAAATCAGAAGGCGAATCGGTCTTTCTTCCACAGCACCGGTCACGAGAGAGCAGATTCTCGAATTGCATCATGGGTTTGGTTCGATTTTGGTGCCGGTTCATTGGGCCGGCGACAAAGGTGGCCATGAAAATGCACTGAGCGTTTATCTGCCTGAATCCAAGCTGTCATGGGTTGTATTTAGCTTAAATGCACGAAACGATGACTTCAATTACTGGCTCACGCACGAGCTTGCGCACTGTTACACGCTGCATGCGATGTCCGGCGACGATGGCGAAACCTTTGCAGCGCGATTTGCGCAGGAGCTGCTGTTCCCACATGACGCAGCCGTCGAAGCAATGGATGAATTTTCTGCGCATGAAGATCCGATGGTGTGCGCGCGGTATCTGGCAGACGCTTACAATATCTCGATTGTCACCGTGATCAAGCAAGTGGAACGAACTGCGGGCCTGCTTGGCAGAGAAATAGAGGGTCTTCAAAACGAGCAATTTTGGAGTGACTGGTATGAAACGCGCACCTTGGTGCCGACGGTGGCACATGCGCTATTTGGGACGCGTCACACCAGTGTTGAAGCCTACGTGGAAAATTCAGAGGAAATATTTAAGACGCCAATCTTTAAGGCAATTGCCAGTTGGCAGCATCAGGAAGGCGGGCGATCCCCTGCTTTCATTGCTGCGGCCTTAAATATTGCGCTCGAAGAAGCCATTGATCTGTCGCATTTGCTCATGAAGCGTTATCCCCATCAGAGCGTTGGCGCTTTTTCGCCAAACAATTGCTGATATACGGTACGCCAGTCCCTGTGGAATTTCTCATCGTTTTTCAGCCAAGATTGGACTGTTTCACGCCGTTGCGCCGGGCTAATCTGGCCGCCACATTCAAACAAATGCAATATGTGGACGCTGGTTATCACGCCGATTTTATAGCCATCATACAAGGATGCACCCTTACGCCGAGGTGGCCAATGACCAATGAGCAGAATAGCCACTTTGAAAAGCAAAAAGCCCAATTCCAAGGAATCGGGCTTTCTACTGCAATGTTTGGTTGCGGGGACAGGATTTGAACCTGTGACCTTCGGGTTATGAGCCCGACGAGCTGCCAGACTGCTCCACCCCGCGTCTGAGATAAAGACTATAGCACGGATTTTGAAAAACGCAAACTATTTTTGTGCGAATGCAGCAAAAGAAAAGGGCCGATGTGGCGCGATGTGGCTCGAATTGGCTCGAATTGGCTTATTACATCTTCTGCTGATCAATTACCGCATCCTTGATATGGCAACGCTGGCAGGTGGCAAAGTGCCATTGCGCATTCCGACGTATCAAATAACCACTCTTTTTGCCACAAATTAGACAAAGCCACTTAACTTGTTCATCTGGTTTCATAACGCACCCATCTTGCTTAAATTGACGATTTCAGTTAATACTGCATTAAAACAACGACTTGCGACCGTTTGCTCATCTTTAGCTTTAGATTATACCGAAATTTCGGCAAAAGTATTGCCGAGCATTAATTTTATTTTTAGGGAGGGTGAAAAAAATGTCGCGCCGGTGCGACAGTGGTCGCACCAGGCAAGGGGAGGCTTATTTCGCTATGGATTTAAATTTCTATTTATCTATTGTGTAGCTGATTGGGCGGATTCAATAATTCGCCATTCGGCCCAACTGCGGGTTCTTGCGGGGGCTGCGGCACAATGCCCGGCTGCAGGTTGTTGGGCGGTGGCACTACCACTTGCTGCGGCGATTGCGGCGGCTCCATGGGGGCGTTCGGCTGTGGCAACGGCTGCTGCGGTATCGGCAAGGCTGGCCCGGTCATGCGGCTGCCTTGATCGGGTTGGGCCAAGTTGGCGCTTTCCAATTGCGCACCCTTGGCCTCGGGCAAGTTGATGCGCTTGAGCGCGCCATTTTCCGACAACATCACATATTGCGGATGCACTTCCTTTAAGCTGACACCGGGCGATAGTTCGCGCCCCACGGGCAAGGCTTGGGCGGGTTTGCCATCGGCCACGATAATGGCCGCGCCATAAGTGCCATCGCGCCCGGCAATCACGCCCTTCAATTGATAATTGCTGGCCGTGGCGACCGTTAATTGGCCGCCAAATAGCCGGGTTGCCGCATCAATCGAGATTTCGCCCGAGCTGTTGGTCGGGATTGCTGCGACGGGGCGCGCCGCAGGTGTTTTAAACAGGTGGATAAACCAAAAAGTGGCCGATCCACACAGCAGCATAAATAATACAAAGCTAACAATAAGAGGCAAACGCTTTTTCATGACTTTCCTTTTGCGGTCAGGCGCGCTTAGCGCACCAATTGATTCAGTTCCATAATCGGCATTAACACCGCGAGCACGATCAAGAGCACCACCACACCCATGGTTAAGATGAGTAATGGTTCCAGCATGCCCGCCATCGATAGCGCTCGTCGTTCCAAGTCCGCTTCTTGCGAGGCGGCAGCGCGGTTTAACATGGAAGGTAATTCGCCGGTAATTTCACCAGCCCGTATCATGTGAATGAGCATGGGTGGAAAATGCTTTTGTACCGACAAGGCACGCGCCAGGCTTACGCCCTCACGCACGCTGTTGGTGGCTTCTTCCACCAGTTCGCGCATGGCAATATTGGAGAGCGTGTCGCGGCTGGTTTGCAATGCCTGTAAAATCGGCACGCCAGATCCGGTGGTAATGGCCAGGGTGCTGGCAAAACGCGCGGTGTTCAGGCTGCGCTCAAATTTGCCATACAGCGGGGCCGTCAGTTGCCACAGGTGCCAGCGATATTTAATGTCATGATTTTTCAGTGCATTGCGCCAAGCAAACCAGGCGGCAATGATCGCGCCCAAGATATAAAAGCCATAATTGCGCACCACGTCGGAGACATTTAACATCATCACGGTCAGGAAGGGCAGTTTCTGCTTGGTGGTGGCAAATACCTGGACGATTTGCGGCACCACATAGGTGAGCAGGAAAATCACAATCGCAAACGCCACCACGGTCACAATCGCCGGGTACATAAAGGCCAGTTTGACTTTATCCATCAAAGCATTGCGGCGCTCCAAAAAGTCAGCCAGACGCGATAAAACTTGCGATAAATGCCCGGTTTGCTCACCCGATGCCACCAGCGCGCGGTAGATGTCGGCAAAGTCGCGCGGATAGCGCGAGAGGATTTCGGACAGCGCGGCACCGCCCATTAATTCAGAACGAATCGCACCAATCAAATCGCGCACATAGGGCCGCTCGGCTTGCTCCAATAGCGCGGAGAAAGCTTGCTCCAGCGGCAAACCCGCTTCCAGCAAGCTGGCCAATTGGCGGGTGAACAGGGTCAGTTCGATGGCAGAGAGCTTTTCGCCAAAGCCACCGCGTTTGCTCACGCCAGCGGCATCGACCTGGTTTTCAATCGCCACCACCGAGAGCGCGGCCAGGCCTTGCGCGCGCAGGTCGGCACGCGCGGCACGGGCGCTGTCGGCGTTGAGTACGCCTTTTTTGGTTTTGCCGAGATCATCCACGGCTTCATAGCGAAAAGCAGGCATGGGGCTTAATCTTTCGTAACGCGCAGCAGTTCAGCCAGGGTGGTGGTGCCATTGGCTATCCAACGCTCGCCATCTTCACGCATGGTGCGCATGCCGTCGTGTTGGGCGGTGAGACGAATTTCCGCTTCCGAGGCACGGTTATGAATCTGCGCCCGAATCG
Source organism: Burkholderiaceae bacterium (assembly GCA_046597185.1). Classification (GTDB taxonomy): domain Bacteria; phylum Pseudomonadota; class Gammaproteobacteria; order Burkholderiales; family Burkholderiaceae_D; genus CAMBDR01. The sequence goes on from JBKJLF010000167.1 coordinate 8,243, forward strand.
GATCGGTGGTGAGCAGTAATTCATATACGCCAACCCGGCCCTGGTAGCCCGAGCGGCCACATTTGTCGCAACCCACGGCATGCCATGCGCCGTGCTCATCCTTGCGCCGACAATGTTCACACAGTTTGCGCACCAGCCGCTGGGCTACCGCGCCCAGTAAGGACGATGAGAGCAGGAAGGGTTCAATCCCCATATCCAGCAAACGGGTAACGGCGGCAATCGAATCATTGGTATGCAGCGTGGCCAACACCAGGTGACCGGTGAGCGAAGCTTGCACCGCAATTTGCGCGGTTTCGAGATCACGAATTTCACCAATCATGATCACGTCCGGGTCTTGCCGCAAAATGGCGCGCAAGGCTTTGGCAAAGCTCATGTCGATTTTGGCATTGACCTGGGTTTGGCCAACGCCAATCAAGTCGTATTCGACCGGGTCTTCCACGGTTAAAATATTGGTGGTGCTGGCATTGAGGCGCGAGAGCGCCGCATACAGCGTGGTGGTTTTACCGGAACCGGTTGGCCCGGTGACCAGCACAATGCCGTGCGGTTGGTTGATGGTGTGATCAAACTTTTCCAGCAAATCACGATCCATGCCCAAGTGGCTTAAGTCAAGCCGGGTGGCTTCTTTATCGAGCAAACGCAATACCGCGCGTTCGCCGTGGCCGGTGGGCAGAGTGGAAACCCGCACGTCCACCGGTTTGCCACCCACGCGCAAGGTGATGCGGCCATCTTGCGGCAAGCGTTTTTCGGCAATGTCGAGCGCGGCCATGATTTTGATACGCGAAATCAGTGAGGCGTGAATCGCTTTTTTGGGGCGGATCACATCACGCAAGGCACCGTCGATGCGAAAGCGTACCACCGAGGTTTGTTCAAACGGTTCGATATGGATGTCCGACGCACCTTCGCGCAGCGATTGCGTGAGTAGCGCGTTAATCATGCGGATGACCGGCGCATCGTCGGCGGATTCGAGCAAGTCTTCAATCGCGGGCACATCTTGCATCAGCTTGGTCAAGTCGAGATCGGCTTCAAATTCATCGGCCACTTGCGAGGCGTCGCCGCCCGAGCTGGCGTAGGCGCGCGCGATGGCGTCTTCCAGCTCTTGCTTGGGGATGGATTTGAGTTTGACCCGGCCAAAACGACGCGAGACTTCGGCAATCGCCGTGGCGGGTGTGGCGCTGGAAATCCAGACTTCCACTGCGTGCGGCACGGCGTCGCTACGCTTGGCCAGCAAGCCGTAGTCGCGCGCGTAGGCGTAGGGGAGGAGGCGGGCGTCTATCATGGCGCGCTCATGGCTTGGGTTGGGTGGCGGTGCCAACCGGCTCATTGGTCGGTGCTTTAATGGCGCTGGGGCCATTCAGGCGGCCATTCTCCAGGGGCGGGAGGACTGCGCCGCCCAAGTCTTCCACCAGTGGGGTTTTGTTGGGTTGGTAGGCCTTTTCCGCACCGCGAATATAGCTGTAGCGGTCACTGGCCAGGTTGGCGCTTTGTTCGGCGGTGCGAATCACAACCGGGCGCAGGAACACCATTAAATTGGTCTTTTTGCGTTCATTCTTTTGGTGCTTGAATAAATTGCCAAGAATGGGAATGTCGCCCAAGCCGCGTACTTTGTCGAGATTAGCCTTGCCGTTGTCTTCAATCAAACCACCCAGGACAATGATTTGGCCATCGTCTGCTAGCACATTGGTTTCAATCGAGCGCTTATTGGTGATGATGCCGACTTTGGGATCGGTGGAATCGACACTGGACATTTCCTGGAAAATCACCATTTTGACGGTGCCGCCTTCGGAAACCTGGGGCCTTACCCGTAAAGTGAGGCCCACGTCTTTACGTTCGATGGTTTGGAACGGGTTGGCCCCGGCTGAGCCTTGCTGGGTAAATGAACCGCTAACAAACGGCACGTTTTGCCCGACCACGATTTTGGCTTCTTCATTGTCGAGCGTGAGCATATTCGGGGTTGATAAAATATTCGCATTACCATCCGTTTCCATTGCTTGCGCGATGGCCCCCAGGCCGAGTTTGCCCGCCGTTTGTTTGAAAATGCCCAGCGATAAACCGGGGCTGATACCCGTCGCCAGCGCGGCTGCGTTGCCCGTGGCGAGCGATAAAATATTATTGGCAGAATTATTGCTGACGCCGCCAACCCGGTAATCGCTGCCGGCATTGCCGGACAAGCCCAGCCATTGAATCCCGAATTCTGAGGCTTTGGCCGAAGTGACTTCAACGATCAAGGATTCGATATACACCTGAACACGGCGCGAATCAAGTAAATCGATTACATTGCGCAGATTGCGGTACACCGGTTCGCTGGCGGTAATGATAATGGTATTGGTGGCCGCGTCGGCTTGAATAAAGCCTGCGGCACCACCTGACGAAAGTGGCTGCGGTGCTGGTGAGCTGGGTGGAATCACGCCCGGTTGATTGCCGCCCGGATTCGGTTGGGCACCTGGTTGCGCGCTATTGCTGGTGCTGCTGCTGGCTGCACCGCTGGAACTGTCGGACGAGACCACGGCGCGCAAGGTTTGCGCCAGTTTGGTGGCGTCGGCATTTTTTAAATACACCACATGCACATTGCCGATTTGCGTAGTCGGTTGATCGAGTTTGGCGATTAGGGATTTGGCAAAATTAGCGCGCGCCAGCGACGGGGCGCGTAATACGATGGAGTTGGTGCGGGGGTCAGCCAGGGCGCTGATACGGCCACCATCCGGGCCGGCATTGCCTTCGGTTAAACGCGCGACCATGGTGGCAATGTCGGAGGCAATTGCATGGCGGATTGGAATGACATCGATATCGCTATTGGGCGGGGTGTCGAGCGCGGCAATGATTTTGCCCAAGCGCGTGACGTTGTCGGCATAGTCGGTAATGATTAAGGTGTTATTGCCGGGGTTGGCATTGACGGTATTGTTGGGCGAAATTAGTGGCCGTAAAATGGTCACCAAATTGGTGGATGATTCATAATTGAGGCGGAAGATTTGGCTCACAATCTGGTCGCCTTTGACCGGGTTGGAGAGTGGTGCAATTTGAGTCGGGCTACTGTGCAACTTGGCTTCGGATTCCGGCACCACTTTGGCAAAGCCATCGCCCATGACCAGCGCATTGCCCGTCAGGCGCAGGGTGGAGCTGAGTAGCTTTAAGGTATCGGCCTTGGAGAGCGGCTTTTCCGGGGCCAGCGTCATGGTGCCCTTGACGCGCGGATCGACAATAAAGGTAATGCCAACGTAATGGCCTACCGCCTTGACCACCGATTCAATATCGGCATTGACCATACTCAACGTCGCTTCTTGTCCTTTTCCCTCTGCCGCCAGATTGCCACTCACCAAGGCGCAAGCCAAGGCTGCGCCAAGGCCGAGTCGGTGCCAGGTGGATAAGGTGGATAAGGTGGCCAAGGTGGACAAGGCCAGTGGTTTTAAAAGCGGATGCATGAACGAATTCGCGTTAGTGCGACTTGGAGTGGGTTTTTTTGTAATAGCCATGGTGAATGTTTTTTTCATTGTCTAAACTCTAAAGCAATAATGTTTTTGTCGCTTGCTATGCGGCGCTGACCCAATAGATTGAGTAAAGTCGCCAAATTTTCTTCTTCCCCTTTGGCCGCCTGTGCATTGCCAGAAAACGCGAATTGGCCGTTTTGCAACTGACCTTTTCCTGACAAGAGCAACGGCCCTTTCACTGTTGCGAGTACCATTTGTGCTTGCTGACCTTCCCACTGCATCGTGAGTTGATACGTGCCCAATGGTTTGACACTGGACACGGCAGAAGCAATATCGTTCAATTCCAGTGTGGTTTTGCCACGTAAATCCACTTGCTGACCTTGGCGTTGCAAATTCAAGGTATCCCACTTGAGCCGCATCTCACCCGAAGGCCGGAGCGTGTTCAAGGGTGCGCCTAATCCTGCCAGACGCTCGGCCGGTTGGGTAATACTGCCCGCACTCACTTGCCAATCACTCCAACTGCCTGTTACTTGTACTGGCGCACTCAAGGCCGCCGGGTTTTCCAGCCGCATCTGCACCTGGCCCAGTAATACCATGGGCGAGAGTTGCCAAGCAAAGCGCCCCGGCAACAGCGGCGTGACCGGGTCATTGCGACCGGGTGCGCCGCCAATAAATGCCGAACCATGCCAGATACTGCCTTGCGGGTCGCCTAAAGTCAGCCTGCCTGCCGTTTGCTTTTCAATAACGTCTACCAACCATGCGGCGGGTAAAAAAAACAAAACTGTCAAAAATATCGTGAGCAGCGCTGCGCCCAACCACAGTGCCACGCGTGTCAATTTCGCTCTCCTTGTTGGTCGGCTTTTTGTGTTGCCAGGGGCATCATTGCAATTGCTGCCGCAAGGTCAGGCTGGCATTGACATTGCCAACCGTCGATTGTGCCACGATGGATGCTTCCAAAACCGAAATCCGACTGGTTTTTTGCACTTCCGCCAGCCAGCTCGCCAAATTGGCGAAGGATACGTTGCTCAGTTTGACGACCGCAAAGTCGCTGGTGAATGACATGCTGGCGGGGGTTAAGCCACGCTGACTCATCATTTGTTCCAGACTTTCTTTGGTGATCGGCGTGACATTCGCAGGGGCAACACTGGCATAGCGCTGCGCTTCCTGAATCAAGAGCTGGGTTTGTGCCGCTTCCTGGCGTAATTTGGGTAAATCTTTTTGTAATTGGGCATGACCGTCCATGGCGGGGGCGAAGGCCAGCAAATACAATACGGCGACCAGCCCAAAAATGGCGGCAAAACTGATCAGTTTGCGCTCTTGCTGGCTGCGTTCTTGCCAAAAGTTGTCGAATGATGCGGATTCACTCATAGGGTACTCCGAATTTCCCAGGTGTCCGGGGCGGTTGATTTAATGGCGATGTTGCGTGCCGCCAGGGCTTGATCCATTTCTTTAAGTGGTATTTCGCCATCGGTTTTCAGGCGTACCACCAGCACTTTGTCTTTGTATTCGAGGCCGGCAATGCTGGCCACTTTGCGCCCTTGCGAAATGGTGCTCCATGCATCGCCAAAGGCGGCAACCAGGGCGGCAAAATCATACGACGGTGGTTCGCCGCTGGCGACTTTGCCGGTGCTGATTTTTTTGCGAATTTGGGCGGGCAGGTCAGAGCTGACCGGTTCTTTGGGAAAAACCTGGGTAAATGACAGCATCATTGATTTACGCAGTATATTGGATTCGCTGCGCAACTTCAGCCATTGGTAATTGAGTGCGGCGATATGGGTAAGTAATACCAAACCGAGTAAAACCAAAGGCCAACGCCAGCGCGCCCATGCAAAATCGGCAGCACCGCCAGCAACCAAGCCTTGCATTAAATCCACCCCGGCAGCGGGTGCGCCCGCCAGCCAGTGGCTCCATTGGTCGGCCTGAAATTTAATCCCTTCGGTCAGATCGCTGTGCAGTGCCTGATAATTGGCTAATTGATTGGCGGGTACGCAGAGGTGAATCGGGCCTTGTGGCACGAGGGCGCGCACGGTTTCGACGATATTGGCTTCGATATGCGCCAGTTCGGGTAAAACCGGAATCCCCATGGCGCTGTCGGCGTCGAGGCGCACGCTTAAATCGATGGCTGCATCCGCCGCTTCGCTCATTTCGCTGATGGCGGCACTGACGCCATCGCCGTTGTGGGATAAACACAGTTGGGTTGGCAACATCACAATTTTGCTGGCACCCAGGTCGCGTAGTGTTTTATTTAGCTTTTCCAGCCATGCGCGTTCGGCTACGGCCACCATACGCATACCATCCGCGCCTGCTGCGCCTTGGTGCGCTACCACCACACAGTCGGCCGGGTCGCTCACGATTTGGTCTTCCACCATATTCGGTAAAGCGGCTTTTAAACGTGCTGGCGAGAGTGGCGGTAATTTCAGGCGCAATAAGGAGACATCGCTGGCAGCCAGCAACAGGGTGACTTGTTGCGCTTCGTCGATCATAGTATTCATGCCCGTCAGCGGTAGCGCGCCCTGGCGTTCAATCGCACCGCTATTGGACACCATCGCAAACGGGCAGGCGAGCGCGCCATGCGCGCTATCGACGCTGGCCTTGGAGGGGTGGCGAATATACAAAGTACTCAAGATGTCTCGCTTTATACTAAGGAAATAGGTAAAAATAAGTTAAAAATAAGCCGCTAAAGAACGATTGAGCCGGGTGCTAAATTTCACGTATCCATAAAACCCGGGTCCCCGCCGAGGTGCGATGGACCAAAGCAATGGATTCCAGGTCGGCGTGATCGATTCTCGCATGACTCTTGGCAAGAAAGAATTCAGTCTTGATATCGAGGTTGTACTCAGGTTTGGACGTAATGTGATTATTTGCCCAGAAATTAGCCATATCCCGATAAGGTGTGCGCTCTCGTGCCAGAACTATACTTTTTGCTTGCGAAAGCGACAGTGTATCAATTCTGGCCGATAAAACTTCGGCTGAAGCCGTATTTATGTTGACTGTTGTCAAAGCGCCATTTTGGCGCGGCAAAACGATCACAAATTTTTTCAGGGCGCTAACAATTTCTGGCGTAAAGCCGGGCAGTGCGATTAAATCACCCACGTCGGCAATGGGTGCAGGTTCTTTGCCGGGGGTGGCTGGCAGCGGCGTGCCGGCAGCGGCGGGGTTGCCCGTTCCCGGTGGCAGGTTGGGTTGCGGTGGTTGATTGGGTTGCGGTGGTTGATTCGGCTGATTTGGCTGATTCGGTTGCGGTGGATTGTTCGGGTTGTTGGGCACCACGACGGCTAATTTTTGTGAGGAGGCGACCGCGTTGGCGGCCGTCTCGGCCAGGCTCGGGTTGAGGCGTAGATTGAGCATGAGTTTTTTGAGCACGCCCACTTCATATTTGTCTATCACCCGGTTGCTGGCCAGATTTTCCAGATTATAAAAGGCGCTGGCATCGGTAATTTGGCCAGAGATAGCGGCATTGCCCACATCGGTGGCATCTTCATTGCGTTCGAGGAAGGTGTCAAGCCGTATTTCGGCTATTGGGGTGGCCCATGTTTCGGTTAAATCGTCGGATTGGGAATGTTTTAAATCTTCATTTAAAAGAAGTCGAACGCCATCCAGCCCACCCACCACAATCCAGCGGGTTTTTTGTTTCAATTGCTGGTTTTCTACCATGCGCAATTGCACGTTTTGCTGCCAAAATAAATTACCGACGATGGTAATGGCCAGCGCGGTAAGCAACACCGCCGTAATAATGGCGACACCTTGTTGTTTTTTGAGCCGGGTCAGCTTTGCGCCAGCACTTTTGGCCGTTTTTTTGCCCGCGCTCATACGAACCCCAATAAAAAGTCTTTGACGATGCTGGCGGCGCGACCTTGAATTTGCAAGGCGACCTCAAGGCCGGTCGCTACCGCAGCCGGCGCGCCGGGTGTGTTGACTGGCTTCAAACCGTTGCTGGTTTGGGTGCGCCATCCCGGATTGTCGCTATACCAGACTTGAATCGCCATCGCCGTTACACCGCTTTGTAAGGTAACCGGGACGATGCTGTCTTTGTCACTTAAAATCGCTTCCCATAAGGTATCGAGTTCGATCAAGTCGCGCGTGGCGGGTGATTCGCGCCGGGTGAGTACGCCATCTTTCACGCGGTAAGCCACAATTTGGTAGCGCGAGGCCTGGTTATCGACAAGCACGGTGCGTACCATGGTTAAGCGTTGTGGGTCGATTGAGAGTGTGGTGCGGTTATTCAGGCCGCCCGTGGCAACAATATGCTCACAATCGCTTTGCAGTTGGGAAAACGCCAGTTGCAGGCCACGCAGTTGCGCCATATCCGTGGTGAGTACGGTACGCGAGCGCAAAATACTGTCCAGCCCGCGCCAGCCGATGACGGCGATAAACGATAAAATCGTAATCGCAATCAGTAATTCGACCAGGGTAAAACCAAGGGCGCGGCGGCGTGGTGAGTGCCGCAATGAGTGAGGGTGCTTAGCCATTGGGAACCGACACCACCAATTTGGTGATGCGCCTTTCTGGATTGGCTGAGTCATGTACACTGATTTCCAGGCGGCGGAAATTCGGGTTGGGCATGGCCTTGACTTCTTCATCGCACACGAGTAATAAATTGCCTTCCGGGCAGTCGGCTGAGCGCTTGCCAAAAGCCGGAAACTCATGTTCCAGGCGTAATTTGACGATGCGGTTTTCTGCCGCCCAAGTGGCTAAAATACTCGCTTGCATATGTTGATTGGTTTGTATTAAGCTGCCCATTGCCTTGATACTGGCACCGAGTGAAATCACCACAATTGCCAGGGCGACCAACACTTCCAGCAAGGTGAAGCCGGCATTGGTATTGTGGGGGAAGAACCGGGGTTTGCACATGTCATTATTCCGCAATAAAGTTGCCAAGGCCATCGGCCCGAATCGCCACATGGTTGTCTTCCGTTTGCATGGTGAGTACAAATGGTTTATCAATTGGCTCGCGACCAAAGACGATGCGCAAATTGCCTGGTTCGGTCGATTTGGGGTCGATGCTTAAGCGAACACCAATTTGGGTGAACGAGCGTTCGCGCAGCACATCGACCTCACTTAATATTTTCCATTCGCCGTTATTGCGCAGCAGGAAACGGTACATTTGCCCATCCGATTCAAATGCCACCAGTTTGTTACGCACAATCGCTTCGTCCCGCGCCAGTTGTAGCAATTGTGCAATGCGGCGCGCTTCCTCTTGCAAAGCCTGGTTGCTGCTGGGTAAGGCTTTAAGGCTAACTAATACCACGAGCAAGCTCGCAATCACCATCACCACCATGACTTCAACCAGGGTAAACCCGGACGCGTGCTGCTTGTGCATACAATGCCTTAAATATCCCAGGAACCGATATCGGCATCATAGCCTGTGCCACCGGGCGCGCCATCTGCGCCCAGGGAATAGATATCAAAGTCGGTGCTCTTGACGCCGGGGGAAAGGTATTGATAGGGTTTTTTCCAAGGGTCATTCGGGAGTTTTTCAATATAGCCACCTGCTTTCCAACCCGGTGCCGCCGGGCCGGAGGTGGGTTTGGTGACCAGAGCCTGTAAGCCTTGTTCGGTGCTGGGGTAGCGTTGATTGTCGAGTTTATACAACTTGAGCGCTTGCATCAGGGTGGTAATGTCTTGCTTGGCAGCACCGACCCTGGCTTCACTCAGGCGGTCGATTAATTTGGGTACCACCAAGGCACCCAAAATACCAATGATGACCACCACCACCATGATTTCAACCAGGGTAAACCCGCCACGGCGGCGTGCCGGGCGTTGAGCGTTAAGAGAGACTGTATTCATAGGAATGTTTCTTGAATTAAATTATAAAATTATGTCAGGATAATAAGCTTAATGCAAAGAAAATGGCGGGTTAGTTTTGTAGGCAATTTTATGATTTTTGCCGCAATACGCCATTCAGACTAATGGTGAATTGAATAGTTCAACTCCGTCGCCCATTTCTCTGTTTGGAGCCATCGTTTTTGCGCTATTGTCGCATATCGCCAACATTCGTAGTGAAAAATATGTTCTCGCGTCCTCGCATCGGTGGTATCACGCAACTTGTCTCGCCATTGCAACTGATGACTGTACTAAGGAAAGACGAGTTGATGTATAGTGCGTAGGAGCGAGGCTCCAAACAGAGTTTTTCTAAAGCATCGCCAAACAGCCGTACCTATGCCTTAAAATTTTGTGAAAATGACAATCATTATGGCTGACTTTGAAGCAAGCGGATTGCAATTATCGGCCAAGCGACCCAAATTGTTGCTGGTTGATGATCAGGCATTTAATATTCAAATTTTGCAGCTCATCTTTATTGATGATCACGATGTTTTTTCTGCAACCAGTGGCGAGCAAGCGCTGCAGTTGTGTGATCAAAATCTCCCTGATTTGATTTTGCTCGACGTGGTGATGCCGGGCATGGATGGGCATGAAGTGTGCCGTCGTTTAAAGGCCAACCTCACCACGCGTGAAATTCCGATTATTTTTGTCACAGGCCAGCACGAGCCAATTCAAGAAACGATAGGGCTGGAATTGGGGGCGGTCGATTTCATTTCCAAGCCAGCCAATCCGGCGGTGGTGCGGGCGCGGGTTAAAACCCATCTGAAATTGAAGTTTCAGGCTGATGCGCTGGAGCAAGTCAATCAAACCCTGGAATTGCGGATTGAAGCGCGTACTAC
>JBKJLF010000594.1:0-4997 GCA_046597185.1 Burkholderiaceae bacterium
TTCAGCCAAGCATAAATGATGAGGGACAGCTTCAATAGGCAAACACAAAGCAAACATAAATGCGCTTGAACCACAAGCCTTGGCAATATCAACAAAAAACCGCCATGCTCAACACAGACGAAACCACCTTGCATTTTAACGTCTGTTACCCCTTCCTGCGCAATAATCGCCGTTTCAATAGACTTTTTCCTGCTGACTGGCTCTTCTGTGCATCATTTTCAACAAAAAATATTGAAGACAATTTCTTGAATAAGAGCGTAATTTTGTATCGATGCCCGAATAAATTACCAAATAATTATTAATTTAGATTATTTTAATAAATTTTAATTCATACCAGATCTATATCGTCGATGTGAAGTTGATTTGATGATGGCACAATATGCCCTCCCTCAGAGTGTTGTTATTTTTTCACGCTGGATATACAATTTATCGCATTCTTGCTGGCAATGATTCAAAATAGCAGCACACAATTCGACTTTTTGATCGCCTTGATCGTCTTTCTTCAGGAAAAGCCATGTCACGACCCAATTTGCCGCGCCGTAACGCGCTCACCCTTTTACTTTGCAGCGCCCTGCTGCAAGCCTTGCCACTGGTAGAGGCTGCAACATCGGATGCAAACAAACCCATTGTCACTGGCACTGGGGGGGCGGTGGCCAGTATTAGCCGGCCCGCCTCCGAGGCTGCGATCACGATCTTAAATCAGGGGGGCAATGCGATTGACGCCGCCGTTGCGGCGGCTGCAACCCTGGGTGTATCTGATCCGTTTAGTTGCGGCATTGGCGGCGGTGGCTTTATGATGATTTATTTGGCCAAAGATAAGCGCACCATCAGCATTGACCACCGCGAAACCGCGCCAAGTAGCTTCAATGCCAGCGTATTTCAGGATCAAGGCAAAGAAATCGGGCGCGAAGACGCCGTGGCCAGTGGTGCGTCCGTGGGCGTACCCGGCACAGTACGTGGCTGGCATGAGGCCTTGAGCCGCTACGGCAAGCTTTCTTTCAAACAAGTCTTGGCACCCGCGATTCAATTTGCCGACAAAGGTTTTGTGGTGACAGAAAACTTCTATCACTACAACCAGGCCAACGAACGCAAATTCGCCCGGTTTACCACGGCCAGCGAACTCTATATGAAGGATGGCAAAGCTTTACCTGTGGGCAGCCTGTTGCGCAACCCCGGCATGGCGCGTGCCTACCGCGAAATTGGCGAATACGGTGTGCGCCACTTTTACGAAGGTAAGCTGGGCCAGGCCATCGTCAATGCCACCCTCAACCCGCCGGTTACACCCGGCGTCAAAGTGCGCCCCGGCTTTTTAAGCATGAGCGACATGGCTAATTATGAGGCGCGCATTCGCCTCCCCATCCACAGCACTTATCGTGGTTACGATGTGTATGGCATGAGTTTGCCCAGCAGTGGCGGCGTAACCGTAGGCGCAGCCTTAAATATTTTGGAAGGCTTTGATTTGGCCGCCATGCCCAAAGCCGCCGCCGAACATTTGTATCTGGAGGCCTCGCGTCTGGCTTATGCCGACCGTAACGCCTATTTGGCCGACCCCGAATTTGTCGATGTGCCGTTGCAAGGCCTGCTCAGTAAAACCTATGCTGCCCAGCGGCGCAAGTTGATCGACCCGGCCCGCGCCAGCACCCAAGCGGAAGCGGGCGACCCTTACCCCTTCCAGCAAGATTCAAGTTATCCACTACGCTTGGCGGGCAAGCGTGCCCTGCTCAGTGAAAGCCCGCATACCACCCATCTGACCGTTTCCGATAAGGACGGCAATGTCGTCTCCTACACGTTTACCATTGAAAGCTGGGGCGGCAGCGGTATTGTGGTGCCCGGTTATGGTTTTATTTTGAACAATGAAATGACGGATTTCGATTTTTCCGGCCCACACCCGAATGTGCCGGAAGCGGGCAAACGTCCGCGCAGCAGCATGTCGCCCACGATTGTGTTAAAAGATGGCAAACCTGCCTTCACCATTGGCAGCCCCGGCGGCTCCACCATTATCACCACGGTATTGCAAACCATCGTCAACCATATCGATTTACGCATGCCGCTCGATCAGGCTTTAGCGGCACCGCGCATGTCGCAGCGCAATGGCGCGCAAACTCAGGTGGAACCGGGCTTTCTTGACAGCCAATCAGGTCAGGCGCTGAGCAAACTGGGGCATCAATGGCGCGATGGCGGCTGGGAAATCGGTGCCGCCAGCGCACTGTGGTTCAACCCGGACGGCAGCGTTACCGCCATCAGCGAACCCATGCGCCACGGCGTGGGCAGCGCGATGGTGCAAAAGCCCAAACCCTGAGCACGCCAACCGCTTTAACCTGTTCAACTTGTTTAACCTGGCAGTACACGCTGCCAGGTTTGGTTACGCCGACCATGCTATCCGCATCTTCATCCGCATCTTCACCCTATATCGGGCGCTTTGCGCCCTCGCCCAGCGGCCCCTTGCATCTGGGCTCGCTGGTGGCGGCACTGGCCAGTTTTCTGGATGCCAAAGTACATCAGGGCCAATGGTTGGTGCGCATTGAAGATGTGGATGAAACCCGGAGCATGCCCGGTGCGGATCAACAAATTCTGGCGGCTTTACAGCAATTAGGCTTGCAGTGGGATGGCGAGGTAGTCTGGCAAAGTCAACGCAAGCAGCAATACCAACAGGCCGCGCAGCAAATTGGGGCCCATTGCTACGGCTGCGCCTGCAGCCGCCGCGAAATCGCCGATTCCAGCATTGGCATAGCCAGCGATGGCGCAACCATTTACCCCGGCACCTGCCGCCATGGCATTGCTGCCGGACGCACTGCGCGCACCCAACGCCTGCGCGTACCCGAGCTGGCGGTAGCGCAAATCGATTTTTTTGATCGCCGCTTAGGGCCGCTCAGCCAAAATCTGGCCATTGAGGTGGGTGACTTTGTGCTGCAACGCGCCGATGGATTTTGGTCGTATCAGATAGCGGTGGTGGTGGATGATGCCGCCCAAGGGGTGACCGATGTAGTACGCGGCGAAGACTTGCTCGACTCCAGCGCACGGCAAATCTATTTGCAGCGGCTATTACACTACCCCACGCCACGCTATTTGCATATTCCGGTGCTGCGCAATCACCTGGGTGAAAAACTCTCCAAACAAACGGGTGCGCCAGCGCTGGATTTAACTCGCCCACTGGCCATGCTGGAACAAGCGGCGCACCATCTCGATCTGGCGCTGCCGAGGTGTACCCATAGTCAACAATTTTGGCCGCTCGCCATTCAAGCGTGGCAAGCAAAACTGGCCCATTTCAGCAACCCAACCGGCATGCCGGAATAACCGTCCCGACGGTTCGACGGTTCGACGGTTCGACGGTTCGACGGCTCGACGATTCGACTATTCTTGCGCCTTGGGGACACCACCCAACAACACCGCCAACTGGCGCGCGGGCTTGGTCACCGATTTATTCACGTTCGCTGTGGGTTTGGACTGACTCGACACACTTGGCTCATACGGCTTTAAAAACCATGGATCGACTTTCTCGCGCCGCGCATACGGTGTACGCGCCGCCGCTGCCGTGTGCGAATGCGAGCTGACATAAGCGGGCGCTGCTTCTTCACGCCGTGGCCGCCGCACCGGGGTAAACTCGGGCACCACCGCCTTGGTAATTTGGGTTTTGATGAGTTTTTCGATATCTTGCAACAAGCGCTCATCTTTGCCGCTATAAAGCGACAAGGCATCACCCGAAGCACCCGCCCGACCAGTACGACCGATACGATGCACATAATCTTCCGCGCTATAGGGCAAATCAAAATTAATCACACAGGGTAATTCGGCAATATCCAAGCCGCGCGCGGCCACATCGGTCGCCACCAACACATCGACCTCGCCTTTTTTAAAGGCATCGAGTGCGGCAATACGCTCTTGCTGGGTTTTATCACCATGAATGGCGAGTGCCTTGATGCCTTCTTGCTCCAGTTGCCGCGCCAGCTTGGAGGCACCAATCTTGGTATTGGAAAACACCAGCACCTGCTTCAGGTCGCGACTGCGGATCAGGTGCGAAACCAGATCACGCTTATCCTCTTCATCCACCTTATACACCAACTGGGTTACCTTGTCGGCGGTGGCATTGCTGCGCGCGACTTCAATCGTCACCGGATTGGTCAGAAAACTGGCGGCCAGCTTTTTAATTTCAGGTGAAAACGTCGCGGAAAACATCAAATTTTGCCGCTGTTTCGGCAACAGATTAATGATGCGCTGCAAATCGGGTAAAAAGCCCATATCCAGCATACGATCTGCTTCATCCATCACCAGAATTTGGGTTTGTCCAAGGTTCACGGTTTTTTGCTGTACATGATCAAGCAAACGTCCGGGCGTCCCAATCACAATTTCGATGCCACCCAATAAAGCCTGGGTTTGCGGTGCCATATCCATGCCGCCAAACACCACGGTCGAGCGTAGCGGCGTATGGCGCGAATAGGCTTTGACGTTTTCGGCCACCTGAATTGCCAACTCACGCGTGGGCGTGAGCACCAGCGCGCGCACCGGATGACGGGCGGGCGACATGCTGGTACTGGCATGCGCCAGCAGCAATTGAATAATGGGCAAAGAAAAGCTGGCGGTTTTACCCGTGCCCGTTTGCGCCGCCCCCATCACATCGCGCCCCTGCAATACAATTGGGATCGCTTGCGCTTGAATTGGTGTCGGATGGATATAGCCCTGATCGGTCAGCGCCCGTAAAATCTCGGGAGCCAAACCAAAATCGGCAAATCGAACAGCTTCAGAATTAGAGTCGGACATAGGCTTTCTATACAAATGTTCAAACAGTGTGCTACAACGGCTAGCGGAATGATCTGATCAAAAAAATCCAAAATCGGATCAGGACGGTCAACAATACCCTCCATTATAACAAGTTGTATAGAATTACTCAAGTTTAGACATTCCCTTGGCCTCAGCAGCCGCTGAAAAGGTAAAAAAACAAATAACAACTGATTGATTATCCACCAAAAAGCAGGCAGAAAGCGCAATTTCTGACAAATGCC
>JBKJLF010000601.1:0-9338 GCA_046597185.1 Burkholderiaceae bacterium
GTGGTATCAAAACCGGATGCCGCTTGCTCCAAGGTAATTTCCAGGTTATAGCGTAAGTCAGCCCCGCGATACACTTGCGGCCCGCCACCACCACGGCCACGGCCGCCGCCAAAAATATCGCCGAAGATATCGCCAAAGGCATCGGCAAAGCCACCCGCACCTGCGCCGCCAAAACCGCCGCCGCCCATATTCGGGTCTACCCCGGCATGGCCGTAACGGTCATAGGCTTCGCGCTTTTCCGGGTTGGATAGCATTTCGTAAGCTTCTTTGGCCTCTTTAAACTTGTCTTCCGATTCTTTACTATCCGGATTGCGATCCGGATGGTATTTCATCGCAAGTTTGCGATAGGCTTTTTTAATCTCTTCTTCTGAGGTGTTCTTGGCAACACCAAGAATCTCGTAATAGTCACGCTTGGCCATGTTATCAATACCTTTGTTGGCTGGCAGTTAATTCAGTGTATTCAATAAATACGAAAGCCGAGCCGCTGTAATGACATCGACCCGGCCAGATGGAAAGCCGAGTTACTTCGTCGGCTGGCCATGTTTTTGCTATTTACTGCTTATCTTTGACTTCTTTAAAATCGGCATCGACCACATCATCCTGGGCTTTGCCATGCGACTCGTGGCCTGCACCACCCGCGCCTGCACCGGGGTTGCCGCCAGGGCCAGCTTGCGCACCACCTTCAGCGGCTTGCTTGGCTTGCATATCGGCATACATCTTTTCGCCCAGTTTTTGCGACGCGGTGGAGAGTGCGGCGACTTTGGCATCGATTTCTGCTTTGTCGTTGCTCTTGATCGAATCTTCCACCTCTTTGATGGCGGCTTCGATTTTTTCCTTTTCGCCCGCGTCGAGTTTATCACCATATTCGGTCAGCGATTTGCGGGTCGAATGGGCCATGGCGTCGGCTTGATTGCGCGAATCAGCCAATTCCTTGAGCTTATGGTCTTCTGCCGCATTCAATTCGGCGTCTTTCACCATTTTTTGGATTTCCGCTTCGGTCAAGCCAGAGTTGGCCTTGATCGTGATTTTGTTTTCTTTGCCAGTGGCCTTGTCTTTCGCGCCGACATGTAAGATACCGTTGGCGTCGATATCAAAGGTGACTTCAATTTGTGGCGTGCCGCGTTGTGAAGGTGGAATGCCTTCCAGATTGAATTCGCCCAGGCTCTTGTTACCGGCTGCGATTTCGCGCTCACCCTGATACACCTTGATCGTCACCGCAGGTTGATTGTCTTCGGCGGTTGAAAACACCTGACTAAACTTGGTTGGAATGGTGGTGTTCTTTTGAATCATCTTGGTCATCACGCCGCCCAGAGTTTCAATCCCGAGCGATAATGGGGTCACGTCCAGCAACAACAAATCTTTGCGTTCGCCCGACAACACCGAACCTTGAATCGCAGCACCGACGGCCACGGCTTCGTCCGGGTTCACGTCTTTACGTGGTTCTTTGCCGAAGAATTCCTTGACCTTTTCTTGCACTTTAGGCATACGGGTCATACCGCCGACCAGGATGATGTCATCGATATCGGACACTTTGACGCCCGCATCTTTGATGGCGATGCGGCAAGGTTCCATGGTTTTGGCAATCAATTCTTCCACCAGCGATTCCAGCTTGGCGCGTGTCATTTTCAAGTTCAAATGCACAGGTGCGCCGTTGGCCATGGCGATGTAGGGCTCGTTGATTTCGGTTTGCTGGCTGCTCGACAATTCAATTTTGGCGCGTTCAGCGGACGCTTTGATACGTTGCAGCGCAATCGGATCTTTCTTCAGATCAAGGCCGTTGATTTTCTTGAATTCGTCGATGATGTAATCGATGATGCGTTGGTCGAAATCTTCGCCACCCAGGAAAGTATCGCCATTGGTGGAGAGTACTTCAAACTGTTTTTCGCCATCGACATCGGCAATTTCAATAATCGATACGTCAAAGGTGCCGCCGCCCAAGTCATACACGGCAATTTTGCGGTCGCCTTTTTCGGTTTTATCCAAACCAAACGCCAACGCAGCGGCGGTGGGTTCGTTAATGATACGTTTGACTTCTAGGCCTGCGATACGGCCAGCATCTTTGGTGGCTTGACGCTGGGCATCATTAAAGTAAGCCGGTACGGTGATAACGGCTTCGGTGACTTCTTCACCCAAATAGTCTTCGGCCGTTTTCTTCATCTTGCGCAAGACTTCGGCCGAAATTTGGGGTGGAGCCAAACGCTTGTCGCGCACCGACACCCAAGCGTCGCCATTGTCGGCTTTGGAAATGCTGTAAGGCATCAGGGCGATGTCTTTTTGCACTTCTTTTTCGTCAAATTTACGGCCGATCAAGCGTTTGACTGCGAACAGGGTGTTTTTTGGATTGGTCACCGCCTGACGTTTTGCAGGTGCGCCAACCAGAATTTCGCCATCTTCCTGATATGCAATAATCGATGGCGTGGTACGTGCGCCTTCTGCGTTTTCGATCACTTTAGGTTGACCATTTTCCATGATCGCGACGCAAGAGTTGGTGGTACCCAAGTCAATGCCAATAATTCTGCCCATGATTTTATTCCTTATTTGTTAGAGTTTGAGATTGGTTCTTATGTGGGTGGGGCAATTGCTTTTTCAAGGCCTGATTTCAAGCAAATTCGGTAAATCCGGCAAATTCAAGGAAATTGTTGCGAATTTGCCTGAATCAGGCTGATTTTGCCCCTTTCCAATAGTTTGTTGATTATTTTGGTTGCGCCACGGTCACAATCGCGGGGCGCAACAGGCGGTCGGCGATCATATAACCTTTTTGCATGACGTTGACCACGGTATTGGCTTCTTGCTCGGCAGGAACGAGGGCCACCGCCTGGTGTTTATTGGGGTCAAGTTTATCGCCCACATTGGGCAACACTTCGAGCAGGCGATTTTTTTCGAATGCGGCGGTGAGTTGCTTGAGGGTCATTTCTACGCCTTCTTTCAGCGCTTCCACCGAAGGCGTTTCTACCTTGAGTGCCATTTCCAGGCTATCGCGCACGGGCACCATGGCTTCGGCGAAGCTTTCGATGGCAAATTTATGGGCTTTGCTGATATCTTCCTGGGCGCGACGACGCACGTTTTCCGATTCCGCTTTGGCGCGGATGAAGGCATCTTGCATTTCGGCGGCGCGCGCCTGGGCGTCGGCCAGTTGTTGTTCCAGGCTGGGGCCGGCGTCGGGCACGATGCTTGGTTCCGCGTGATGCTCCGAGTGATGATGTGCCTCGGCGGGTGCGGCCTCCGCAGGGTTGGTCGCGTTGAGGATATTGTTTGGCTCAAATTCATCGGCTGCCAAGGAACTGGGCTGGGCAGCATCAGGTGTGGCCGGGGTGGCTTCTTTTTCCATGTCTTGCATCAAAAAATCTCCAAAAATCAATAACTTGGATGGTGGTTGGGCGCAGATTCAAGTGATCAAAAGCGCGATTCTGGGCGACAAGTGAGGGTGTTTTTGGGTTTTTCAAGGGGTAATTTGATGGTTGCACGAAATTTCTTGCAAATATTGTTGCGGGGTGGTGCCAACAAGTAGATAAGAGCGGTCGCAATTGGATGTTGAAAAGAATGAGGGCGTATTTGAGAGTAGTACTGATCAACGCTACGCGTCGGTTTTGGTACGAGGTTCTTGTTCAGATGCATGATTTAAAGTGCGGCAAGAATCTCTTTCGCATCCGCCAGACTAATGCCGCGTTCAATCAGTTCGTCTAATGCCTCGGCTTTGGCTTTTTTCTTGCTCATTTTAAAGTCCTCTTCTAAAACCCTTAAAAATCCAATTGCAAAGCCACGATTAAAGGCGGCGTCAAGTTCAGTACGTTCGGCCAGCGAGGCAAAGAATTGCCGCTCTGTGTAGCGTTGCTCTTGCTCAGCCAAGTCGATTACATCGCCTGGTTTTTGCATTATTAAACTACATGTTTCGGGTAAGGCCTTGTTTGCGACCAAACGCGTGCACTTCTTTAATTTTACGATATTTAGTTGAAGTTCGCGACCCAACAGATAAAAACACAGGCAAAAAAAAGGCGGGCAATGTTGCCCGCCGTTAAATGGCAAACCCTACCCTGAACCAAGTAAGCCAACTTACAGAGCAAATTATAGAGATTTGCTGCATGGCGCAAAAGAGGCAATTCGGGACTTTCTTTTGCAGTACAGTTCGATTTTTCTACAACTGTACTGCCCCCAATCTGGCTTAACTGTGCTGGTTCAAATATGAAGATTGTTAATGCAACTTATATTTTCCATATTTGATTGGCGTATTCGCCAATTGTCCTGTCGGAGGAGAAATTTCCCATGCCGGCAATATTTAAGATTGCCTTGCTGGCCCAAGCGTCCGGCTGGCTGTAAAGTGCATCAACCTGGCCTTGTACCGCTTGATAGGAAGCAAAATCGGCTAATAATTGATAATGGTCGCCATGATCCAGCAAACCCGCCACCAAAGCATGGAAACGCTCAGGCTGATCCGGGCTGAAGTGGCCATCACGAATTTGATCCAATGCCAGTTTCAGATCAGGGTTGCTCTCGTAATAATCACGCGGTCGATAGCCATTGCGCTGCAATGCAGCCACTTCCGCCGTGCTATGGCCAAAAATGAAGAAGTTTTCTGCGCCAATTTGCTCACGCATTTCGACATTGGCACCATCGAGCGTACCGATGGTGAGCGAACCGTTCAAACTTAACTTCATATTGCCCGTGCCGGAAGCTTCGGTGCCCGCCGTCGAAATTTGCTGCGATAAATCCGCTGCCGGAATAATCACTTCCGCCAAACTCACGCTGTAATTCGGAATAAACACCAATTGCAGATAAGGTGCCACCCGAGCATCCTGGCGCAATACCTGCGCGACATCGTTGGCCAGTTTGATGATATCTTTTGCCATAGCGTAGGCCGAGGCAGCTTTGCCAGCAATAATGACTGCGCGCGGCACAAAGCTTTGCTGCGGATTGGCCAAAATCTGGTTGTAGCGGCTGATGACATGCAAAATATTGAGCAGTTGGCGCTTGTACTCATGCATGCGCTTCACTTGCACGTCGTACAGCGCGTGGGGCAGCAACTCTACCCCCATATGCGCTTGCACCCAAGCTGCCAAGCGTTGCTTGTTGGCCTGTTTGCTGGCTTGAAAGGCGCGAATGGTGGGAATGTCGTCGGCATATTGGCGCAATTGGGCGATGTTCTCCAGATTGCGCCGCCAGCTTGTACCAATGCGCTGATCCAATAATTGCGATAAACCGGGGTTGGCTTGCGCCAGCCAACGCCTTGGCGTAATGCCATTGGTTTTGTTATTAAAGCGCTTTGGAAAAATGGCCGCAAAATCGGCGAAAATGGTTTCCACCATCAAGTTGGAATGCAGGGCCGAGACGCCATTTACACTGTGGCTGGCCACCACCGCCATAAACGCCATGCGCACGCGCCGCTCGCCATCTTCGTTGATCAATGACACGCGCCGAACCAAGGCTTCATCGCCCGGAAACTGCAACCGAACTTGCGCCAAAAAGGCGGCGTTGATGTCATAAATAATCAAGACATGGCGTGGCAACAGGCGCTCCAACATGGAGAGCGGCCAGGTTTCCAGCGCCTCTTGCATTAGCGTGTGGTTGGTGTAAGAAAAAGTTTGCTGCGTGATTTGCCATGCTTTGGCCCATGGCAACTTATAATCATCCAATAAAATGCGTAACAATTCCGGCACGGCCAGGGTGGGGTGGGTGTCGTTCAAGTGAATCGCTACTTTGCTGGCGAACTTGTCCCAATCGCTATGGGTGGATAAATAGCGCCGCACCAGGTCTTGCATGCTGGCGCAGCAAAAGAAATATTCCTGACGCAAACGCAGCTCGCGCCCGCTCACGGTGGAGTCGTCCGGGTAGAGCACGCGTGAGACGTTTTCCGAGTGGTTTTTCTGTTCCACCGCCGTCATATAATTGCCCTGGTTAAAGGCTGCCAAATCGATTTCTTCACTCGCCTTGGCTGACCACAGGCGCAAGGTATTGGTGGCTTTTGTGGCATAACCGGGTACGATGGAATCATACGCCATGGCTTGCACCACTTGCGCCGGGTGCCAGTGGCGCGCACTTTGTTGGCCTTGTTGGCCTTGTTGGCCTTGTTGGCCTTGTTGGCCTTGTTGCACTGGTTGTTCCACATGGCCGCCAAAGCCAACTTGATATTGCACTTCCGGGCGCGGAAATTCCCAGGCATTGCCGGAGGCCAGCCAATAATCCGGGCTTTCAACTTGGCGGCCATCAATAATTTGTTGCTTGAACATGCCATAGTCGTAGCGAATGCCATAACCGAATCCGGCCACGCCCAGGGTGGCCATCGAATCCAAAAAGCAGGCCGCCAGCCGTCCCAAGCCACCGTTGCCCAGTGCCGCATCCGGTTCCAGTTCGGCCAATAAATCGATATCCACGCCCAAATCTTGCAAGGCTTGTTTGAGATTGTCATGCAAACCCAGCGCCAGCAAGGCATTGCTGAAGGTGCGCCCGATCAAAAATTCCATCGACAGGTAATACACCCGCTTTACGTCTTGCGTGTACTGGGTGCGGGTGGTGTCCATCCAGCGTTCGACCAAGCGGTCGCGCACGGTGAGGGTGGCGGCTTTCAGCCAGTCTTGCGGCTGGGCGGTACGGGGGGCTTTGCCGATATGGTAAATCAGTTGATTGGCCAGCGCCAATTTGAGGGCGGCTACGTCACTGCTGAGCTGGTCGTAATGAAAATCGTTGCGGGTTTCCTTGACTTTTTTACCCGTTCTTTTGCGGACGGGTTTGGTTTCTGCTGTGTTGGTGGGTGGTTTTAATGGCATTCAATGCTCCGGTGCGGCAAATTGCCGCGAAATTTTGCGATAACAATCAAGATAGGCGCGGGCTGCGCCTTCCCAAGCCACGTCCTGTCGCATCGCGCATTGCTGTACTTGCGAGAAGTCGGATGGGCGGCGGTACAACGCAAAAGCGCGCCGCACGGCGGCGTCAAATGCGTTTTGCTGAAACTGTGTAAAGACCAATCCGGTTGCGCAATCGGCATCCAGATTTTCCAGGCAGGCATCGGCCACGGTATCGGCCAAGCCGCCCACATTGTGTACCAAGGGTAAAGTACCGTATTGCAAACCATATAACTGGGTTAAGCCGCAAGGCTCAAAGCGCGAGGGCACCAAAATCATATCGGCCCCCGCAATGGCCTGGTGCGCAAACACTTCATCAAAGCCCAGTTTGACGGCGACTGATTCCGGGTGGGCGGCGGCTAGCGCGCTAAAAGCTTGTTCCAGCGCTGCTTCGCCACTGCCCAGTAACACCAATTGTCCGCCCTGTCGCAATAATTGCGGCAAGCCTTGCAGTAGTAAGTGCAAGCCTTTTTGTTCGGTTAAACGGCTCACCAGGGCAAACAGCGGTGCGTCGGGCTTTTGCGCCAGGCCGCAGGCTTTTTGCACGCTGGCTTTGCACAGCGCCTTGCCGGATAAATCTTCAGCGCTGTAATTGGCGGCCCAGTCTGTCAGGATGGGGTCATGTTTTGGGTGCCATACCGCCGGATCGACACCGTTTAAGATGCCGGAGACATCGTTTTGGCGCTGGCGCAGCAAGCCATCCAGGCCGCAGCCTTGTTCCGGCCCCATAATTTCACGCGCATAGCTGGGGCTAACGGTGCAAATTTTATCGGCAAAAAACAAGCCTGCTTTCAGATACGAAATCTGATTATAAAATTCCACGCCCTGCATATCGTTATAATGCGCTGGCAAACCCAGTTGGTAAAATAAATGGCGCGGGAAAACACCCTGATAGGCCAGATTATGAATCGTCATCACGCTGGCAGCCAGCTTGCGCCCGCTGGCGTATTCGTGCGCACGCAGGTAGGCGGGGGCCAGGCCCGCATGCCAGTCGTGGCAATGCAAAACCTGGGGCTGCCATGCCGGGTCGGCTCCGTCAGCCAGCCGTACTGCAACCCAGGCCAGTAGGGCGAAGCGGGCGTGGTTATCGGCATACGGTTGCTGTTTGGCGTCGGCATAGGGGTTGCCGGGGCGGTCATAAAAGCTTGGGCAATCGATCATATAGCAGGCGATGCCATTGGCCATGCGGCCCAGCCACAGCGTGGCGGCGGGTGCGCCAAACACGGGCGGAAATTCGGTGATTTGGTGCAAATCAGCCAAGCCCGCGCGGATGGCGGGGAAACCGGGCAAAATCAGGCGCGCGTCGCAACCCAGCGCTTGCTGGGCGGCGGGCAGGGCGGCGGTTACGTCGGCCAAGCCGCCGGTTTTTAGCAGCGGGTAGACTTCGCTGCAAACATGCAAAACCGTTGGCGCGTTGGGCGCAGCCTTCATACCAGCATCTCGGCGGTGACCAGCACCACGCCGTTGTCGGTACGGAAGAAGCGCTTGGCGTCAGCCTCAGCATCTTCGCCGATCACAGTGCTGGGTGGGATGATGCAACCCCGGTCAATCACCACTTTTTTCAGGCGGCAGTTATCGCCAATTTCCACGCCCGGTAGAATGACGGCCTGATCGATATTGCAAAATGAATTGATTCGCACGCTGGAAAAGATCACGCAATTGGAGACAAACGAGCCCGACACAATGCAACCGCCAGAAATGAGGGTGTTGACGGTTTGGCCGTGGCTGCCGTTTTGGTCGTGCACAAATTTGGCGGGCGGCAGTTGTTCCTGGTAAGTCCAGATCGGCCATTCTTTATCGTATAAATTCAGTTCCGGCAGGGCCGAGCCCAAATCCAGATTGGCGGCCCAAAATGCATCGACGGTGCCGACATCGCGCCAGTAGGGTGGTGCGCCGTAGGGCACGCTGGACATGCCAAACGGATGCGCGTTGGCGCGCCCTTGGCTCACCGCCTGCGGGATAATATCTTTGCCAAAATCGTGGCTGGAATCGGGGTTGGCGATATCGGCTTCCAGCAAGTCGTACAGGTATTGGGCGTCAAACACATAAATGCCCATGCTGGCCAGCGAAGTGTCGCTGCGGCCGGGCATGGTGGGTGGGTTGGCGGGTTTTTCGACGAATTCGGTAATTTTGCGATTGGCGTCTATCGCCATCACGCCAAAGGCCTGGGCTTCGTCTTTGGATACTTCGAGGCAGCCGACGGTACAGCCGCCGCCTTGCTTGACGTGGTCGGCCAGCATTAATGAATAATCCATTTTATAGATATGGTCGCCTGCCAGTACCACGATGTATTTGGGTTTGTAGGAGCGCAGGATGTCAAAGTTTTGATACACCGCATCGGCGGTCCCGCGATACCAGTGTTCTTCGTCCACCCGTTGTTGGGCGGGCAGCAGGTCGATAAATTCGTTGAGTTCGCCGCGTAAAAAGCTCCAGCCGCGTTGCAGGTGGCGCAATAAGGAATGGGATTTATATTGGGTCACCACGCCGATGCGGCGGATGCCGGAG
>JBKJLF010000628.1:0-7881 GCA_046597185.1 Burkholderiaceae bacterium
ACGCTGCCGCTGCTGCTTTCAAAACTGGAAAGTAAGCGACCCGTGCTTTCGCCGCTGGTGGCCAGCACTTGTTGGCCGCTGGCGGCCAGATTCAGGTAAGTTGCCGCAGGGGTGCCCGCCACCCGCCATGCCAGCGCCCTCGCTCCATTTGAAGCCACCCTCGTACAGGCGCGCAATCGGTTGCGCGCGCAAGCTGCTTTGGCATTGCACGGCAGGCTCGGCATTGCAAGCCACTTCGCCCGCCGCCAGCGACAAGCCATTTTCTGCACTGCCACCAAACGGGGTGCCGCCCCCACCACCGCCGCAGCCATTGACGCATTTAAAAACCGCACGTCGAGCGAAGTGCCACCAAAAGTCGCCAGCATACTATCAAATATGTTTTTGCGGTAGATACAGTTTGCGCGAATTTCGACCAGTACAGTTTGAAAGTGGCATTGCCCGTTTCTAAGTGCGCTCACAGCGCCTGCTGCGCCTTAATCCAGCGCCCCATCTTCGCCTCCAGCAACGGCAGCGGCAGCGTGCCATCACTTAAAATCGCATCATGAAAAGCACGCAAGTCAAATTTTGGCCCCAGCGCTGCCGTGGCTTGTTGGCGTAATTCCTTGATTTTTAAAGCACCAATTTTATACGCCAGCGCCTGGCCCGGCCAGCCCATATAACGCTCGGTCGCCTGGATCGCAGTGGCCTGATTGTAGCCCAGGGTGTCCTGCAAATAAACAATGGTTTGTTCGCGCGTCCAGCCTTTGGCGTGTAAGCCGGTATCCACTACCAGCCGTGCTGCGCGCAGCAATTCGCCGGTCAGGTGGCCCAGATACGCATTCGGGTCGTTTTCATACAAGCCCATTTCATGCCCCAGCGTTTCCGCATACAGCGCCCAACCCTCGGTAAAGGCACTATTGATATCGGTTTGGCGAAAGCGCGGCAGTGGTAATTGCACCCCCAGGGCCATGTGGAAATGATGGCCCGGTTGCCCTTCGTGCAAAAACAGCGTGGTCATGCCGGTGGTGGCGTATTGCTCTGGCTTGTCAATCACGGCCCAAAATACGCCGGGGCGCGAGCCGTCTTGCGCGGGCTGGGTATAGTGGTTGGATTCGGTGGCGCGGCTGATTTCTGGCACCTCCCGAATCTCCAGTGCCGCCTTGGGTACGACGCTAAATAATTTGGGCAAGTGCGGTTTGACTTTTTCATTTAAGTTGCGATAGGCCGCCAAAATCCCGGCTTCGCTTTTGAATGGGAAATATTTCTCTTGCCTGGTAATCCAGCCGGGCAAGCCATTGGCTGGGCCATCATAACCCAGTTGTGGGCCAAGTTTGGCAAATTCCGCCTGAATGCGCGCCACTTCCTGCAAACCAATGGCGTGAATTTGCTCTGGCGTCAAGTCGGTATTGGTCGCGCTTTTGACTCTGGCCCGATACCAGTTGGCTCCATTGGGCAAGGCCGAGAGGCCGGCGCTGGCACGGCTGGCGGCCAGATAGTCTTGCCGCATAAAGTCGTTGAGCCGGCGCAGGGCTGGCAAAATCTGTTGGCTGATGCTGGTGCTATAGGCCAGCCGCAAACGGGCTTTGTCGGCTTCAGAAAAATCGGCGGGAAAATTCTTGACTGGCGCATAGTAGGGGTGGTTTTCGACAGATTCACCCACCAGCGCCCTGAGTTGCGGCAACGTCGCCTCCACCAGCGCGCGTGGCATGACTATATGCTGCTTGATCCCTTCACGCATATTCTCGATGGCCAAGGCCGACCAGATTGGCAAAGCTTCAAGCCGACGCAGGAAAATAGCATATTGCGTCGGCGTTTTCAGGTTTTGCGCGTCAGTGCCGCTGGCAAAGGTGGCCAGCGTGACGGGCAGACTGCCGCTATGCTTCATCGGTAGCAAATGCTCGGGAAAGGCTTTTAACGCCAGGATGTTTTGTAGCATCCAGTCCATACAGTCCCGGGTGGTTTGATCGGCTGCGCTTAGTTGGGCGCGCGGTATGGCTTTGAGTTGTTTTTGCGTATCCAGTAAAAATAGCCTGTGTTGTTGCCGCACTTTGGGCAGCAGGGTCATGGGCAATTGATCGTCATGGCGTTGGTCATTATTGTAGGTTGAGCTGATCGGGTCAAATTGGGCCTGGGTTTCATAGAAATGGCGCACCAAATTGGCCAGCTTGGTGGCCGCAGTTTTGGTCGCCGAAGTGCTCGCCGAAGTGCCCGCCGAAGTGCTCTCTGGTGCGGGTACTTCAATAGCGGTGCTTGCGCTGGCGTGAAAGCACAGCGCGGCGGCGCACAGCGGGAGTGTACGCAATACGGTGAACAGTAAGCTGAGATTATGCATGATGGTCGCGATTAACTTGGGGGAGGCTGCGTATGCTACATGAAAATACAAAATGATGCTCATAAAGTATATTCCCAGCCAGATTGTCACTTTGCTACTTACTTATCCGCTCTTGCAAGAAACTGACGAAGGCGGCGGTTTTGGGTGCCAGCCAATCGCGCGCCGGGTAGACCGCATAAATGGGCGAGCCGCTTTGCATCGGGTAGTCCGACAAAATATTAACCAGTTCGCCGCGTGCCAATTCTTCGCGCACCAAAAACAAGCCAATCGCCAGAATCCCCATACCGATGCAAGCAGCCGATACCAGGGCGCTGCCATCATTAATTTGCAATGGGCCATCCACCTTGACGGTGTGCGGGCCTTCGGTGCCCAGAAAATGCCATTCATCCATCACGCGGCCGCTGTTGGCATACACCAGGCAAGCGTGCTGGGCCAAGTCTTTCGGGTGGGTGGGGCTGCCAGCGCGCGCCAGGTAGGCGGGCGCGGCCACCAACAGGCTGGGGTTATCGCTCAGCTTGCGCGCTACGAGGGAAGAATCGGCCAGGTTCGACGCCCGGATCGCCACATCGATTTGCTGTTCGATCAAGTCTACCAGGCGGTCTTCCAACTGAAGCGACACTTTCACTTGCGGGTAGAGTTGGGTAAATTCCGCGATTAAAGGCACCATTCTGCGCCGCCCCGCCATGGAGCAAGATACCCGCAACTGGCCGCGCACCTGTTGTTGAAATTGATCGGTGAGATGCTCGATATTGCTCAGGGAGCGTTCGATTTGGCGCGCTTCCTGCAACACCATTTCGCCGATTTCGGTTAACGCCAGGCGTCGCGTGGAGCGCTGAATCAGGCGTGCGCCCAGTTCTTGTTCCAGCCGCGCCAATTGGCGCGAAACCACCGATTTGCCGCAACCCAGTGCGGTGGCGGCGCGGCTGATGCTGCCAGCTTTGACGATGGCGGCAAAATTAGCCAGATGTTGCGGATTGAGCATGCTGGTTTCCCCAAAAGAATCAGGGTATGATGCGAGATTGTCCCGAAAAAGTCAACAATGAAATGCAGATTCGATGACTTATCAGGCAAGCTGATCTGACCTATACTGCTGTTCATCGACAAGTAACACGAATCAGTAACACAAAAACTCAACCTGATCCAACTTAATTTAATTAAATTGAACTTAATTGAACTTAATTGAACTTAATTGAACTTAATTGAGCTTAATCTAACTTAATCTAAGTTAATTCAACTTACCGGAGAACTTTATGACCATCATCAATCATCAATACAAACTCGCAGCCCGCCCACAAGGTACCATACAGCGTAGCGACTGGTTATACGCCCAGGAAGCCTTGCGCGAGCCGGGCGAAGGCGAAGTGCAAGTCAAAATCCTGTACATCTCGCTCGACCCCGCCATGCGCGGTTGGGTAGCAGACAAAGATTCTTACATGCCGCCCGTGGGTTTGAATGAAGTGATGCGCGCCATTACCGTGGGTCGGGTTACGGCTTCGAATAATCCGAATTTTGCGCTGGGCGACCATGTCACCGGTTTGCTGGGGGTGCAGGAATATGCGATTTCCAACGGTCAGGGTTTGAATAAAATCGACCCACGTATGGCACCGTTGCCGATGTTTTTGGGCACATTGGGCATGCCCGGCATTACCGCTTACTTTGGTTTGCTCGATGTGGGTCAACCGAAACAAGGCGATACCGTGGTGGTGTCTGGCGCGGCGGGTGCGGTGGGTAGTATTGTGGGGCAAATCGCCAAAATTAAAGGTGCGCGGGTGGTGGGTATTGCGGGTGGGGCTGACAAATGCCGTTATCTGGTAGAAGAACTGGGTTTTGATGCGGCGATTGATTATAAAACCGAAAATGTGGAACAAGCGTTGAAGCAGCATTGCCCGAACGGGATTGATGTGTATTTTGATAATGTCGGTGGGGAAATTCTGGATGCTGCTTTGGCCAATTTGGCGATGAATGCGCGCATTGTGATTTGCGGCGCGATTTCGCAATACAACAGCAAAGAAATCAAAGGGCCAGCCAATTATTTATCGTTATTGGTCAAGCGCGCTACCATGCGCGGCATGGTGGTCGGTGATTATTGGGGCCGTGCGGGTGAAGCCTTGATGGCGATGGGCGGCTGGTTGCAGGCTGGCAAGTTGAAATCGCGTGAGGATGTGGTGGAAGGTTTGGAAGCCTTCCCGGAAGCGCTGCAAAAATTGTTCACCGGGGAAAACAATGGCAAGCTGGTGTTGAAGGTGGCTGCACAGTAAAGTGGTAATGCGTTAATCAGCAGAGCTTAGCCCGTGCCAGCGTTGGCGTGGGCTATTCCTTACGCCCAAACTTCAAAAACCCCTCCGGCACTTTGCCGCCGACAAAATTCTTTTCCGCCAGCTTGAGCAAGCTACCATCCTGTTGCATTTTTTCTATTGCTAGCGTCCATTCCTTGAGCAACTTTTGCGCCTCTTTATGTTGGCTATTGATTAAAATATCGCCAACAATATCGAATACCGTAAAATTAACAATACCAAATTCGGCGGCCTTAGGATCTTGTGCCAAGTGGGTGTAAATCGCCACATCGACCGCCAAGCCCAAATCACAACGATTGGCCGCCACTTTGCGAAACAAGCTGGGCAAATCATTCGATGGGTCAATTTCAATGCCATGTTTTTTAAATAATTCCCCGGCTGCCGAGTCGCGCTGCGCGCAAATCCGATAGGGCTTGAATTCAGCCAGACTGGTGTGGTGGGGTATTTTTTTTAAATTTGGCTTGTGATAAAAAAAGACGAATTTACTCGTGCCTATTTGTATCGGAAGAATACGCCCCTGTTTAATCGCCTCAATATGGTGGTTACGCGTGCCCAAACCGACCAAGAAAGTGCCATTGTCCAGTTCTTGCCGGGCCCGCGACAAAGGGTGGAAAATGATTTGAAAAGGGTGATCCGGGTTTAATTGTTGTAATTGCTGTAAAAGATCCACCGCATAACCGCGTGGAACGTCATTGTCGGTATAAAAAAATGGCGGGTATTCAAACGTGATCACTGGTTGCGTCGATAAGCCAATGCCACTGTTTTGCGCCGCTGCTGGCCAAAGCGGGTGCAGCAGGCAAAACAACACAGCCAAGCGTGTCAGAAACGACTTGGGCCAAGTGTTTGGGCGGTAGCGTTTGCGCAGGAGGGTCACGATGTGCACTAAATAAAGGAGGGTTCATAATCATATCAGGAAATTTGCACCATATTGGCTCGGTTTGTGTCATCTTGGCGAAATTTTCCTTGTTGTCTGGCTCAGAGCTGGGCAAGGCTCGCGTATGATGGCGGGTACTGCTTTGGCATGGTATTTGAACTGGAAAAGGAGGGCTTATGCCTCATGGACGAAATTTACGGCGCACCAGCTTGAAACTGGGTTTGGCGGCGTTCGCAATGCTGGGTTTGAGCCACTGCGCCAACTTTGTTGGGCCGCGTGATATTACGGTGCCGCTGGATAAATTGCAGGCGCAGTTAAACCAGCGCTTTCCCAGCAATAGCCGCTATCTGGAAGTGTTTGATATCAGCCTGGGCCAGCCTAAAATCACCTTTTTGCCGGATCAAAACCGGATTCAATTTGATGTTGCCATTACCATTGCGCCACCGTTTACCAGCAAGCGTTTATATTCGGCCGTGTCATTATCGGGCGCACTCAGTATCGACAATGTGCGCAAAGGCGTGATGTTGGTGGAACCTAAGGTGGAAAGCCTGAAACTGGATGGCGTGGATGCCATCATGGGGCGGCAATTTTCCAAACTGGGCAATTATGCGCTGGAACGGATGTTTAAAGATATCCCTTTGCACCGCTTTAAAGATGAAGATTTACAGGTGGCAGGCGTACAATTTGTGCCCACCAGCGTTACCGTGCTCCAGCAGAGTCTGGTGATTCATGTTGAACCGCTCAGGTAAATTTTTGCCCTGATTAATTAGCAATAATTTTTATAATAGTTGGAATGCAGCCCATGGATATGTTGATTTTGTTGAAGGCCCTGATCATGGGCATCGTCGAAGGTTTAACCGAATTTTTACCGATTTCTTCGACCGGGCATTTGATCTTGACCGGGAGTTTATTGAACTTCACGGGCGAAAAAATCAAGACCTTTGAGATTGTGATACAAGCCGGGGCGATTTTTGCCGTCTGTTGGGAATACCGCGCGCGCATTGCCAGCGTGCTGGGTGGTTTGGGTAGCGACAAAACGGCGCAGCGCTTTGCAGTAAATGTGGTGGTGGCGTTTTTGCCAGCGGCGGTATTGGGGGTGTTATTCAGCAAAAAAATCAAACAGTATTTGTTTGCGCCGGTTCCGGTGGCATTGGCGTTTATTATTGGCGCATTCATCATTTTATGGGCAGAAGCGCGCCAGCGCGCCAACAAGGGGCAGGCACGGGTGGAAGAGGTTGATCAAATGAGTTTGAACGATGCGGTCAAAGTCGGGCTGGCCCAGGCGTTTGCCTTGATCCCTGGCACCAGCCGTTCTGGCGCAACCATTATTGGTGGCATGTTGTTTGGCTTGTCGCGCAAGGCGGCAACTGAATTCTCTTTCTTTTTGGCTATTCCCACGCTGTTGGGTGCGACCGTGTATTCGCTATATAAATCACGCGACTTGCTGTCGATGGCCGATTTACCCATGTTTGGCGTGGGTGGTGTGGCCGCGTTTATCTCGGCGTTTTTTTGCGTGCGCTGGTTGTTGCGCTATATCAGCAGCCATGATTTTTCGATCTTTGCCTGGTATCGCATTGCCTTTGGCATCGTGGTGCTGGCGACCGCGTGGAGCGGAGTCGTGAAGTGGGCGGCCTGATGCGCTGCGCCGCCCTGGGCTTGGCCCTCGTGGTCGCCACCGGACTGGCTCGGGCGCAGGTACCGGTGGGCTTTCCGTCCCTGGAGGACGCCAAGCTACAGATTGCTGCGCATTGGTTCGCCGCCGACACCGCGGAGCCGAGCCCGGCCGTGATCGGCCTGCACGGCTGCAATGGCCTGTCCGACGCGAAAGGGCAACTGCGGGGTACCTGGCGGCGTCATGCGGGCCATTTCAACGCCGAACGCATGCACTTCCTCGTGGTTGACAGTTTCGGCCCGCGTGGTCTGCAATCCGTCTGCGAGATCCCCAACAACCGCCGCACCATCGACGACGAGATGCGTCGGGGCGATGTGTTTGCCGCGATGAAGTGGCTTGCCGCGCAGCCCGGGGTCGATGCGTCGCGGATCGTGGTGGCCGGCTGGTCGCATGGTGCCCAGGCCGTGCTGAGCACGTTGGATGCGACCGACCCGACGGTGCAGGCGCAGCCGGTGAAGCCGCGCGCCGCGGTCGCGTTCTATCCTGGGTGCGCCAAATTCAATCGGATGCACCACTATGAAATTTCAGCCCCGCTGCTGGTGATGATCGGTGA
Source organism: Burkholderiaceae bacterium (assembly GCA_046597185.1). GTDB lineage: Bacteria > Pseudomonadota > Gammaproteobacteria > Burkholderiales > Burkholderiaceae_D > CAMBDR01. The sequence continues at coordinate 7,705 of JBKJLF010000628.1, forward strand.
GTTGGACGACTGGACGCCCGCCGCGCCCTGCGCCGCACTGGCCCGCCGCCTGGGAAAGCCGGGACAGCCGGCTTTCGAGTTGACGGTTTATCCCGGCAGCTATCACGCATTCGACAGCCCGGCTCCGGTGAGGGTGCGCGAGAACGTCGGCAACATTCGCAGCGGCAGGGCGACCGT
>JBKJLF010000750.1:0-3557 GCA_046597185.1 Burkholderiaceae bacterium
CATCAGCAGCGCGCAAGCACCAATTTTATTGGCCACCGTGGTGGCCATGTTGGCCACGTTGGCGCAAATCTTGTATTTATTGCTACGACGCAAAAAAATCGATGGCTTGCTCTGGATTTCCGCCGCCGTCATTACCGTAATGGGTGGGCTCACCATTTATTTCAACAATGAAAGCTTCATCAAATGGAAGCCCACCATTTTGTACTGGTGCAGTAGTGCCTTGTTTTTATTGAGCCTTTTGGTACTCAAGAAAAATTTGGCGCGCAGTATGATGGGGGAATTATTTGCCATGCCCGAGCCAACTTGGGCTCGCTTGGCTTTGGCTTGGGCAGCATTCTTTTTTATGTTGGGTGGCTTGAACTTACTGGTGGCATTTAACTTTAGCACGCAAGCCTGGGTGAAATTCAAATTGTTTGGCGGCACTGGATTGATGTTTTTGTTTATATTTGGACAGGGCCTGCTGCTTTCCAAGTATTTAAAGGAAGAACCTGATCCGAATTCAAGCAATGAAAAAAAGTGATCCGAAATGAGGAAAAAATGAGTAACGAAAGCCGTTTGGAACAAATTCATTTGCGTTTGGTGGGAACTTTTTCCCCGCTCGAATGTCAGTTGGAAGACGAATCCGCCCAGCACATTGGGCATGCAGGGGCTGCAACTGGCGCGGGACATTTCCGTTTGCGTCTGGTTTGTAGCCAATTTGAAGGATTAAATCTCGTCAGACGGCATCGTCTGGTGTATGATTCTGTCCGCGATATGATGAATACAGAGATTCACGCGCTGACCATGACGACATTGGCCCCGTCTGAACTCTGACTTACTTTTTTTTAATTTAGGAATTGATAATGAATTTACAACCTGCCCGTTTGCTGGTCGCGCTGATCGCTGCTATTGCTTTACCGGTTTTTGCTCAAAATTTAGCCGTGGTTAACGGCAAAGCCATTCCCTCCTCCGCTGCCGATGCCTTGGTAAAACAAGCCATCGCTTCGGGCCAGCAACAAGATACGCCTGAACTGCGCAAAAAAGTCAAAGATCATTTGATTCAAACCGCTGTGTTATTCCAGGAAGCTGAAAAACAGGGCTATGGCAAAAAAGACGAAGTAAAAGATCAAATTGAACAGGCCCGTCAACAAATCGTGGTCAACGCCATGTTCACCGACTACATGAAAAAGCATGCGCCCAGCGATGCAGACGTGTTAGCTGAATACAACAAGCAAAAATCGTCGGTTGCGAATGAAAAAGAATACAATGCGCGTCATATTCTGGTAGAAAAAGAAGAAGAAGCGAAAGCCATCATTGCCAAATTAAAAGCTGGCGGCAAGTTTGAAGACTTGGCCAAGGGCACCAAAGACACCGGTTCTGCTGCCAATGGCGGTAGTTTGGATTGGGCGCAAGCCAGTAACTACGTGCCTGAATTTGCTGCTGCTTTGAAAGAACTGAAAAAAGGCGAACTGACTGAAAAACCAGTAAAAACCCAGTTTGGTTACCACGTAATTCGTCTGGAAGATTCCCGTCCGGTGAAAGCACCATCGTTGGATGAAGTGAAACCACGTATTTCGCAATTTTTGACACAACAAAAAGCCAAGGCGTTTGTTGAGGATTTGCAAAAGAAGGCTGTGATCAAGTAATATCCTGAGCTCAGGCTAAAACAAAAAACAGGCGCGCCGTAGCGATATGGCGTGCCTGTTTTTTTTGGTTGATATTGATCGTGGATCATTACAAAGACATTGAAATGTTGCATGGCGCTGGTAAAGCAGTCTTAAGGGAGTATCAACGAAGATGGCGAATTTGGGCCTGGCTATGCTCGCGCCATCCAGTTACCGCCAGCCGCATAATTCGACGAGAGAAGACAAAAAAAGTTTCATTTTTCTCCTTTTTGTGCCACAATAGGAAAATTAAATCCAAAATCCATACTCATACATTTATGATATCACCCCGCACTCATCACAAATTCTCTCTTTTACTGGCGATTTTTTGCCTTACGCCTTTCTTGCAAGCAGCCGCGCCGAAGGCCGCCGATTCTCAGAGTAAAGGCGCAACCGTGCCTATCGATAAAAAAGTGCCTGATCACATCGCCACAACCAAGGCACCCGATGTGGATCCCAAACATTACCGAACGCTCGACGGTACGCATTTTTCGTATCGATGCCATGTTCCGTACACCCTGAAAACCAAGCAAGCCGCCATTGAGGTTTGTGAGATTGATCCCGTTACTTTGCAAATTCTGTCTTGGCCAGAAACCGAGGTGATTAATCTTATCGAAGGTGCGGTTACGGTGACTGACGCGAATGGTGACAGTCAGAGTTACGTGGCGGGTGATATTTTTGTATTGCCCCAAGGCTTTAAGGGGGTTTGGCGTCAGGCTGGCAAGTTATCCAAGGTTGTGGTTCGTCATCCTTTGTATTGGAAGGGCTAAATGACGATGGGGAAGGGGAAAAGTAATACTGATGCTATTGACGAGAAAACGCCACCTTACTCGGTCTATATTGGCGCAGTTCAATGCGAAATCGGCCCGGTTGTTCCGCTGGAGGCTGAAATCAGCGATGAGGCAACTTGCGTGCAGTTACGTGCACCTAATCATGGGGCTGACAAGATTCCGCGCTGGAATCAAGATATCGTCGAACTGGCCGAAATCGCTGCACGCAAGAGCATTGCCGCCAGCGGGCGGGCAGCCAGCGACATCGAAGCAGTATTCTTGGTATCAAATGGTCTGGATGCGCAAAATAGCCTGGATGCTGCTTGGCTGGGTACGCTGAGTAAGCAACTAGGACTGCGCCGGGCCGCGCATTACCAGATCGGGATGGCAGGTTGTGCAGGCTTTCATTGGGCTGCAAAGTTGGCGGCCAGCCTGATCGGCTCCGGCCAATGTCAGCACATCCTGATCATCAGTTTTGACAAGGCGGCAGGGGCGTTGCAGCGCTTTTATGGCGAAGGCACCGATTTTCCCTATTTGACGGGTGATGCTGCTGCTGCCTGCATGTTCAGCAGCACGATCAATGCAATGCAATACAAACTGCTCGGCAAAGTGGTAAATATCTGGGATGGCGAACAAACGCTACACGTTTCACTTGATGAAGAAGCACGGTGTATCGCCCAATTGTTCCAGGAGACATATGTTAGCGCTGGCCTTACAGCCGCAGATATCGACCTGCTGATCACGAACAACTATTCTTTCGATGTCAGCCGACTCTATGCTTTGCTCGCTGATGTGAGTTACACAAAGGTCTTCACTGACACGATTCCAACACATGCCCATTGCTTTGCTTCGGACAACATCATCAACCTGTATCACACTCAACGCAAGGCAAGCGTGGTAGCGGGTAACCACCTGATGTTGTTCAGTGCCGGGCCTTTCCAATGGGGCGCATGTGTGCTTGAGAAGTTGAGCTGGAAAACCGGCATGTCGTCCATCCTCAGTCGATTTAATGAAGTAGTCAATCACCACGCCGACACCTTGGCACTGGTCTCCGACGACAAAGCCCTGAGTTATGGGGCACTACGCGGCCATGCCGCAGACATGGCTGTCGCTATCGATCAGCATTTTCGCAAAACTGCCGGAC
>JBKJLF010000066.1:0-7274 GCA_046597185.1 Burkholderiaceae bacterium
CCCGCGCTTCTCCGCACGCCACGTGCCCCTGCGTGAGCGCCATGCGCCCATACCCGCTGGCCGTCTTGGTCCCCGCCCCCGCCACCGAAAACGCTTCCTTGATCAAGGTTTCCAACTCATCCCACAACGATTGTTTTTGCACCCCGCGCAGCGGTGCCACCATGGCGCGCAAGGTGAGCGGCGTTTGCACCACCAAAAATGGAATCGGCACCGGATTGTGCCAAGGCGCAGGAATATTCTGTGCTGCCAGCGCGGTTGCCGCATCGCCACCAGCCACATACCAATCGCCATAATGCGGCGTCATCACATCCACCAGCAACTTCACTGGTTCGCTCGGCAACACATCAAAAAACTGCAACTGCCCCGCCGCTTCGGTATCACCAAACAATTCTTGCCCCAGCGTGGCTTCATTTCCCTGCCAATGCGTTAAAAAAGCCCGCAACAAACCCTTGAAGGCGCTGGCAGGCAGATACGGTACGCCCAGCGTGGGGTGCCAAGTCAAACCATTTTCTATCGGATGCGGGTTACCGCTCCCGGTTAAAAAGCGCCAATCCAGGTCCAATTCAAACATTTGCCCATTAATCGCCTCGCACAGGCGTGCGCGCCGGGCATGCGCTTGCTGTAATTGTTCCGGGTATCCCGCCTTTTTTCCATCAAATTGTTTAAGCCAGGCAGATTTTGCCGTATCACCATTGCCTTTATCGCCCGCGCCAGATGCTGCCTTGCCCTCTTTCTTGAGCAAATCGTGGTACGCACCCTTATCCGCTTCGCCACCAAACGGGCAAAAGCGCTCAAAGCGCTCAAAGCGCAAGGCCAGATTGCTGGCCGCAGCGCCAGTTAGCGCCGTGCGGTAAGCGTCAGCAAAACCAGCGTAAATATCGTCATTATTTGCCATCGATTTTTTGCTCCTCAAACGCCTTGGCCAACCGTTTGATGTGGATCAACAAGGCCAGGGTTTCACGCGTGGCCAGCATATATTGTTCCATATCATTTTTGGCCAGCCGCACCAACACATCTTCGTCCGGCGCGCCTTGCAGTATCAGCAAACCCGCGCAGTCGGCATCTTTACCGCACAGCCAATCGCCAATTTGCTGGTACAGGCGTTGGTAATCCGGCTCATTCTTGGCCTTGCAAAATAACAGCGCCTGGTGCAAACCGCTTTGCATCACCTGGGCAGGCAAGCTACGGGTGCGCACCGAATATTTATCAAAATCCGCACCCAGCTCGGCCTTGGCTTGCAACACCACGCGCATGGCGTAATCCAGCCGCAGTTGTTCCAGTGTTCGAACTTGCGCCCCGTTCATGGCTGCCCCTTGCAAACATGCACTTCAAACCAACCCATGCCCGTGGTTTCATTGCCGCCAACGCGCAAAAAACCCTGTTGATTGGGAAAGCGCCCCAACAGTTGCGCCAGCAATTGCGCGCCCACTTGCGGTGCTTCGCTCTTGCGCTCGTCTTCGCAGGCCAGCGGCAAAAACATCAGCGTTTCGGGCGGCAGGGTTTCTTCATAAAATAGTGCGGTATCTTGCGTGGTTTTGTTTTCATTGAGTTTGATATGCGGTGCCACGCTGGTGGCCGATTCGGCCAAAAAGCCAAAGCGCTGGTCAGAAATAATCAATAGCCGTTCGATTAATTCGCTGCGCGCGGTGTGGGGGCCAAACAAATCGGCCAGCAAGTCAAGCCAGGGCATGATGGTGGCATCGGCACGCTGCGCCTTAAACAGGTATTCACGCAGAAAAATATCTTTTTGCGCGGGTAAGCTGTCTGAAAAATGCAGCGCGCCATTGGGAATAAGCAATTCGGGCACTGGCGCGCAAGGCGCACCGATGCGAAAGCGCGCCCGGCTACGCGCCAGCCGCGCCAGCGCGCTCGGGCAGGTGACCCAGCGAAAGGCGGCATCCAGCGCGGCCACGGGTAGCGCCAGCAATTGCATGTCACTCACCAGCAAGGCCCCCGCTTGCATGCCCGGTTTGGTTTGATTGGCTTGATCAGTTTGCCCGGACTGATCAGCGCTGCCAAACAGCGCGGCGACATCAATGGCCTCATTGCCTGCGCCATTTTCTGCTGTGGCGCGCTGCCGGGTGCAGGCTTCACGCAGTGCGCCCTTCACGCTGCTGGCAAACACCACGGGCCAGTTATTGTGTTTTTCGCGCTGAATCGGTAAATCCACCACGCCCCGCGCGTCGTCGCTGCCGGCGTGGATCGGTGCTACGGCACGTAGGCCGAGTAAGGCACTTGCTTGCATTATGCTTCTCCTTCTTTCCAGGTTGCCAGCGCGAACTCGCCGCGCCCCAATTTTTTACCTATCCCCAGCCGGGTACGCGCCAGCCGCTTAAATTCGCCATGCAATAATTGCCCAAACCAAACGCTGCCCGCAGGCACCAGCGCACGTGCGCCCTGCCCCAGGCGGGCGCTCTCTGGCTTGCGCCCCGCGTCGTCTACCCTGCCCGGTATGGCGCTGCCCTCCAGCACGCGCTTGCCGATTACCGCACTCCACAGGCGCAGATTAAAACGGTCGCCACTGGCATGAAACACGCTGCTCCAGCTTTGCGCCTGCCCGACCTGAGTGCAGGGGTCGGGCGTGAATTCTTGCGGTAGCCAGTTACCGTTAAAATCCATGGCGCTGGTGGCCACCAGAATCACGTTTTGCCCGGCAAAGCGTTCTGGCAAAATGGCGTCGTCCAACGTCACCCCAGGTAAAACGCCCACCTGTGCCATACGCCCTTCCGCGCCCAGGCGCACCTGCAAACCACTGCCAATATGCTGTTCCAGTTGGGTTAAATACTGTTCTTGCGCCAAATCAGCCAGTCCGCTTGCTTTATCGGGCGAAACGCGCAAGGTGATTGCAAAGCCCAGCGTTGGCTGAATGCGCAAATGTTCAGTCTGATACAGTGCCCCCTCGTCACTCAAGGCGGTTTGCGCCACCCGCGCAATGCCAAGGCGGGCTTCGCGGGTGACATAATCTTCCAGCTTGATGGGTTTAACACTGGCTTGGCTATCGGCCAGCAACTGAATAAAATCGTCCCGCGCCAACCAGGTTTGCTGCGGAGCCTGCCATGCTTTGCCCGTATCTTGTGCGCACTGCGCTGGCAGAGTCGGCAAGCGCACCCGCCCCATATCGCACCATGTGGCGGTGGCGGATGGCAACAGCGTGGCGCGCCGGGGCGTAGCCGAATCTGCCGCCACCCCGGATTGCTCGACAATATGCAGCGGCCAAGGGTAGAGGCGTTGCCATTGTTGATGATGATCAATACAAGGCCACGGGCCGGCCATACGCAAATTACCTGCCAGCGCATCGGCGCGGCCACAGGCTTGCTGCATCAGCGCGCGCACTGCGCCTTCAAACGCACGCGCAGGCGGTGGAAACATACTGCGCAGCCATGCGCTATTGCCGGGGCGTAGTTCCTGAAAAAACCAGGTGTCCTGTGCTTGAAAAATCAGGGTCAATTGCTTCATGGCAAATTTCCTTCCACACCATTGATATTTTCCAGCAAAAATTGCAGCAAGGGTAACAGCGCTGCCTGTGGCGCAGCAAGCGGCGAATCGGGTAGCGGCGCGGGCAGCGGCGCGGGCAGCGGCGCGGCCAGATGCAGCAAATTGTCAATCAGGCGCGCAATCCGCTGCTCGCGCTGCAATGTGGCTTCGTTCTGCCGCCGGGGCAGGCCGTGGCGATATTCCTCGCGTAACAAATGTTTGCAGGCATCATCAAGCTGTGCATTGTGGCCACTGCGTTGCCAGAGCGGTGCCAGTTCTTGCAGCACCGCATGGGCGCGTTGGAAAAATTGCTGGGAAAACTGTTTTGCCTGCCCGCCCTGGCTGGCATCCTGCGCTATTTCTTGCAGCAGATCCGGCAAGCTGGTGTGCTCTGCCGATTCGAACAGATTTTGCCATTTTTGCGCAAAGGTCAGGTTCAAGCCCGAGCGTTTCCACACCTGAAAGGCCACACTGTCACGCCCGCACTGGCGTTTGGCGACATCATCGAGCAAATGGTGCGCGGCGTCCAATAGCTGCGTGAGTGGGGTTTTGGTATGCGCATACAGCAAGGCGCAAGAGATGCTGGCCTTGGGCAGCGCATTGCTTGGCGCGGCGGCTGCCATGGCCTTGGCAAATGCCTGCAAATAAGCGTTGCGCAACTGTACGGCACAGGCCAAGGCGGTGTTGGGTGGCAGCAGCGCCAACACATCATCGCCACCCGCATACACCAAAAAACCGGAATGCTGATCCACAATGACGGCTACATCAGTGGTGAACTGCTTGAGCGCCGCTGCCACCACCCCCGGTGCGTGCTTGAGCATGCGTCCCATATGGTCGCCATCCATCAGCAAGAGCGCATAGTGTTTGGCGGGTTTGGCATCAAGCAGCTTATACAGCGCATTCAGGCTGGCTAACAATGGTTGGTTGGCGTCGGGGGATGACAGTTCGGCGTTGGCCACTTCATTGGCAAACCAGTATGGCGCGTTCAGGCTGCAACTGTCGTCAAGGTGTTGGTGGGTCGTTTTGGCGCTTTGCACCATGCGCAACCGGGTTTGGGCTTCGTCTGTGCCTACGCCAAGGCTGGTGGCCAGTTTTTCATGTGCGGCAAGCGCTTCGGGTGTGGCTTTGGCCAGCAGAGCAGCCAGCCAGGGGCTTGCTGCCAGGTAGTGGGTGGAAGGCGCGTTGGGTGGTAAGGGCCAACCTTTGAGGCCAAGGTTTTCATCTTTAAACTGGCTGAAGGCTTTGGCAAAATGGCGTTTAATCAGGGCGGGGGCGCACAGGTCTTCTTTTCTGGCGTTGTTGTCATCGCGGCTCAGGCGGTAGCCATTATTTTCGGCGGCTTGCCGTTGGGCGTCGGACAAAGGCAGTGCCTGCCAGCCCGCCATGAGGGCGCAAAATGGCGCGCCTTCGGGCTGGCGCGGGTGGCTGCGCCAGGGTTTGCGGGCGTCGAAGGCGGCGGGGTCCTCTTTATCGGCCATGAGCCACGAAATTTCCCACAGGCCGCCGGGTTGATCGCCAATTTGCCGTTGCCAGATTGCTTGCGCGCCGGGTGCGGTTGCGGCTGGTGCGCCTGCGAACATGCACTCACGCGTATGCGTAGCGAGCGCCTGCCACGCGGCGCGCACGGCTGCATCCACCTCTGCGGGGGCGAAGTTTTCATCAACTTGCATGCAAAAGCGGTTGGGTATGGCCCCCACTTTGGCCAGTAAGCTGCCTGCGGCGGGTGCGGCCTTATCGGCTGCCAGCCAATCCAGATAGTCGGCTGGCGGCAAGGGGTAGAGTGGTGTCGCGCCTTGGCGTTGGGCGCACAGCATGGCGACCCCGGCCAGCCAGGAAAGCAGAAAAGACCCGCCCCAAAAATCATTGGTGCGGCGCGCCTGGTTGACAAATTCTTGTACCGGGCCGATGGAGAAGTGGAAATAGGTCATGGTGAGTTAAGGCAAATTTTGGGCAGAAGTGAATCGATTAAGAAACTTATCGATTAATGCATAATCGAATTTCAGCTTGGCAATGGGAATATCAGGACAAAACTCATCTTCTTTGCAGAGCTTAACGTGTAAGCTGGCCCCTTCTGGCAGGAAAACGGAAGGTAAGGTATACAGGGCTGCCACCACTTTATCGTCTAAGCTGGTGATATGAATGTGCAGCGGCGAAGCGCGTCGCCCATCCAGTTTTTCTGCCAGTTTTACTGAGATTTCTTTGCCCAGTTCAAAACCATAAGGCAGGCCGTAAATCATCCGCACGGGGGGTGGCATCTGCTGTGGGCTGGCAAGGCTGATGGTAGATTCTTTTCGCTCGTGGCGCGGCAATTTAGCCAAATTGTTGCCTATGGCTTTGGCTTTTGCAATCCAGTGGTGATCCTCTTCGTAGAAACATTGGGCAGTAAAATTACCCAGCGTTTTGCGGATGCCATTGCCAGCAGCATAGCCGGAACTGCGCTCAACCAGAAATTCCTCCCCTATTCGCGCTAACATTTGCCATGGGGATGTCACTGATGCGCTATTGGACTGTATTGGGCGTGGTTCATAATTTGTGGCATTGCGTGCGAGAAGGCGTATTTGGTTGGATTGATCCGGCACCACCAGCCGCATGCGCGCTGAATCGCAAAACGATGGCAACAACGAAAGCGGTGGCGACGGCAGGGTAAATAATTTGCGCAATTCTGCGGTGTACGTTTGTACATCGCTGGCAAAGCCGTTTTGATTAAGTTTGGTCATGCGCACACTACCAAAGCCACGGTTTTGGCGGCTACCCAGGTTGCCGAGCAGGCCAAACGCTTTCAACGCTTCAAGAATTTGGGTTTGATCCTGTTGCGGTACAAAGCCCAATCGTGGGCAGTGCAAAATCAGGGTGACGGAAAAAGTGCCCGTGTCAAGCGCCGTGCGCAGCATTCTGGCAGGCTTTTTTTGTTTTTTGTTTTCGCTCTCATACAAACCTTGTCCGAGCAAATAAATAATGCCTGGATCAAGTTCCTTCTTTGGTGCGCGCCATAACCCTAGGCCGCTTTTGTGTTGCACCGTTACTTGCAGCAAACCTTGTCCACCATGCGCCTTGGTGCTGGCAAACCCAAACAAACGCATTTCTGCCTGATGCAAGCAAGCGAGTGCGCCATCGATAGCCGTTGCCTCTTTTTGGATTATTGGCCAATTCAGCACCCGCCACCAATACCGCAGTGCCGCCTTAATTGCTTTGGGGTCGATACAACTGGCCTTATCTTTATTTGCACCACCGATAAATGCGGGCGTTACCAATTCAAATTCGGCACAGATTTTAGTGTAATGGGGCATGGGCAAATTAGCTTTCATGAATAATCATAAAAATACAGCTAGCAGGATTAGTTTCTACTTTATAGTAATCGTCATGCAAATTCGTTCAAGTCGGGCTGTTTTTTGATGTAAAACACAGTTGGCGCTGATGATTTGTAGTTTATTTACATGAGCGGATGAGGGATGGTGCATGCTTAAGTTAGAATAAAAGTCGCGGTGCGAGTGTAAACGCTGCGTGGCGGCGCGGTGCTCATTTGCGGGATGCGGATGGTCGATATTATTGCTAGATAAATAATGAATTGCCCTGTTCTGCGCGAACCCCAAGTGCAGGCGCATTCCCCTTGAGGTTCGCGCAAAGGTAAGTGCTTGTTTTATATGAAGAAATTATTGGTGAACGAAAAATAGCATGAAAAAGAGACCAAGTTTTCGGAGGTTCGCGCAAAATGGGGTAAAATCCCTTTTGCCTCAAGCGCTTGCGCGTGAGGCGTGACGCCCACAGTTGATCGTGGGCGAGGATTGAAACGAATTGGTTAT
>JBKJLF010000137.1:0-14390 GCA_046597185.1 Burkholderiaceae bacterium
CAATTGGTTTGGTAAGTTAGTCGTTTTTTTGGGTTTTTCTTCCCGCTCGGGCGGTGCGATACGCGAGCAGCACCACCGGGTTTTCTTAATGCCTCGTGACACAATGGAGTAGACGAAAATGAAAGTATCAAGCACAAAAAGAACGCTGATCGCGGCTGGTGTAATGCTGGCAGCCCTGGGAGGTTTTAGCAGCATGGCGCACGCGGCCGAAGCGGGCAGTTTGTTGATTTGGATTAACGGCGACAAAGGTTACGCAGGCATCACCAAGATCGGGGAAGAATTCACCAAAAAAACTGGCATCAAAGTGACGGTGGAACATCCCGATGACGCACCAGTCAAGTTCCAGCAAGCCGCCTCGGCTGGCAAGGGCCCGGACATCTGGATCTGGCCACATGACCGTATCGGCGAATGGATCAGCGGCGGCTTGTTGCAACCGTTAAGCCCGAGCAAAGAGGCGCGCGCTGCGATTCAACCCTTGGCCTGGAATGCCTTCACCGTGGGCGGCAAAACTTATGGCTACCCAATGTCGATTGAAGCGATTTCGCTGATTTATAACAAAGACCTGGTGCCCGTTCCCCCAAAAACCTTTGACGAAGTGATTGCAATGGACAAAAAGCTGCAAACTTCCGGCAAACATGCCATTTTATGGGATTACAACAACACCTTCTTTACCTGGCCTTTGTTGGCAGCAGGCGGGGGCTTCCCCTTCGCCATCAAAGATGACGGCAATTTTGATCCCACCAAAACCGGCGTGAATAATGCCGGTGCGGTGGCTGGCGTTGAAACACTGATGAAGTTGATTAATGGCGGCGTCATGGCCAAGGGTTCCGGTTACTCCGAAATGGAAGCCGGTTTTGCTTCCGGCAAAGTCGCGATGATGATCAACGGCCCATGGGCATGGGATAACGCCAAGAAAGCCAAAATCAACTTTGGCGTAGCACCAATCCCCAGCGTGAACGGTAAAGCCGCCTCGCCTTTCATTGGTGTATTGGGTGCCATGATTTCCAAAGCCAGCCCGAACCGCGATATCGCCGTGGAATTCATCGAAAACAATATGTTGACCATCAATGGCTTGAAAACCATCAACGCTGCCGTGGCCCTGGGCACCCCTGCCAACAAGGCATTCTTCAATGAATTGAAGTCCGATCCTAACATTCAAGCCACCATGGCCAGTGCGCAAGCGGGTAAGCCAATGCCCAGTAATCCTGAAATGGGCCGTTTCTGGTCGTCGATGGAAGCGGCGTTGAAAAACATCACCACAGGCCAGCAATCCGTGAAAGACGGTTTGGATGCAGCAGCCAAACGCATCACCACTGAAACCAAGTAAGTAAACAAGCAAATAAGCAAGCAAATAAGCAAACAATTAAGCAAACAAATAAGCAAGCAAATAAGCAAACAATTAAGCCATCACATCCACAATCGGCGCGCCAGCCAGGCTAAACCTGGGCTAGCGCGCCCCTACCCGCAAAGGAAACCTCGTGCGCAAAATTTTCGGCCCGCTTCTACTTGCAACCAGCATCTTGCTTGGTTTGTATTTGGTCTTCATTTTATACAGCACGGGTCAAACTTTGTTTGCCGCTGTGTTCCTGGCTATTTTGGCGCTCTTGGGTTTTGTATATACCTCCGAGCGCGCCTATGCTTACCGCTATCTGTTCCCCGGTTTGGCCGCCACGGTGGTGTTTGTGGTCTTCCCGCTGATCTATACCATAGCCATCGGCTTTACCAATTACAGCTCCAAGCACTTACTCACCTACGAACGCGCCACCCAGGCCTTGCTGGATGAAACCCAGCCCGCCACCACGGCACCGTTTGCCATGACCTTGCATGCCGACGGCAAAGAGTTTCGCCTCAAGCTCGAACGCTCAATTAGCACAACTGTTAGCACAACTGATAGCAAAACCGATGCCAAAGAAAGCTATTACACCCCGCCCCTGGCCTTGCGCAGCGCCGAAGCCTTAAAAATTGATGCCCTTCAAGTGGCCAAGGCCTCGCCTGATTTGGGTGAACCCTTGCAACTGCGCGAAGTGATTGCCAACCAGGCCAAACTGAAATTATTGACCATTAAATTGCCCAATCAAGACGAAGTAAAAATGACGGGCTTGCGCGAATTTTCGACCCTGAGCAAAGTGTATACCAAGCTCGACAACGGCAGCTTGCGCAAGCTGGCAAGCAATGAAATCATCACCCCCAATTTCAAAACCGGCTATTATGAAATGCCCGATGGGGCCAAAGTCGAACCGGGCTTTAAAGTCTATGTTGGTTTGGATAACTTTAAAAACATTTTCACCAATCAAGCCATTCGCGGCCCGTTTTTACGCATCTTTGGCTGGACCGTGATGTTCGCCGCCACCACGGTACTGACCACGGTGAGCCTAGGCATGATTCTGGCGGTCTTGCTGAACTGGGAAGCGCTGCGCTTTCGCGGCTTTTATCGCACCATGTTATTTATGGCCTACGCCGTGCCCGGTTTTATTTCGATTCTGGTATTTAAAGGTTTGTTCAACCAAAATTATGGTGAAATCAATTTGATCCTGAACGCCTTGTTTGGCATCAAGCCGGCCTGGGCCTCCGAAACCGGTTTGGCGCGCACCATGCTGTTGATCGTCAATACATGGCTGGGCTACCCTTATATGATGGTACTGTGCATGGGCTTGATCAAAGCGATTCCGGCGGATTTATATGAAGCGTCGGCCCTGGCCGGTGCCGGGCCGCTGACCAATTTCTTTAAAATCACCCTACCCCTGATCATTAAACCCTTAATGCCCTTGATGCTGGCGACCTTTGCCTTTAACTTCAATAACTATGTGCTGATTGAATTATTGACCAAAGGCGGCCCCGACATAGTCGATGCCGCCCTGCCCGCTGGCACTACCGACTTATTGGTGTCGTACACGGTGCGCATTGCCTTCAGTGATTCGGGCCAGAACTATGGCATGGGCGCGGCTATTTCGACCTTGATCTTTATCTTGGTCGCCATCCTTTCATTAATCAATATGCGCATGACTCGCGTTAATCAAAACTAGGAGACTCTCATGGCCATTGTTGTTGACCGTTCCAACCGCTGGCGTATCATTGCCGCGCATCTTACCGTGCTGGCGCTGATTGCCGTCGTGATCTTTCCATTTCTGATCATTTTGTCGATTTCACTGCGCCCTGGTAATTTTGCCGTGGGCGATTTGATCCCAAAAACCATTACCTTTGATCATTGGCGACTGGCCTTGAATTTACCCTACCAGGACAGCGCTGGCCAATTAAAGCAGCCCGAATACAATGTGCTGCTGTGGTTATGGAACTCGGTCAAGGTGGCCACCATCACGGCTTTCATTTCGGTGGCCTTGTCCACCACCTGCGCCTACGCCTTTGCGCGTATGAAGTTTCGTTTTAAAGAACAAACCCTGTCCAGCCTGATGCTGTTGCAAATGTTTCCGGCGGTGTTGGCGATGATTGCGTTTTTTGCGATTTTTGACTGGCTCGGCAATATCTTCCCCGGCATTGGCGTCAACAGCCATGGCAGTGTGATTTTGGCTTACACGGGCGGCATTGCCACCCATATCTGGACCATTAAGGGTTATTACGAAACCATTCCGGTGGAAATTGAAGAAGCCGCCAAGGTCGATGGCGCAACCCCTGGGCAAGCCTTTTTATACGTTTTGTTGCCGATGGCGGTGCCGATTTTGATGGTGGTGTTTTTACTCGCTTTCATCAACGCCATGAATGAATACCCGATTGCTTCGATTTTATTGCAGGAACAAAGCAAAATGACGCTGGCCATTGGCATGAAACAATTTTTATACCCGCAAAACTATCTGTGGGGTGATTTTGCAGCGGCGGCGATTTTATCCGGCATCCCGATTACTGCGGTGTTTTTATTGGCGCAAAAATGGATGGTTTCCGGCTTGACGGCTGGCGGCGTCAAAGGTTGATGATGCATTCTTACACTGCCAACCTACTTGATAAAATACCGGATAAAATGCCTGGCAAGCCGCTTGCCGCCATCTTACTGCCCGGTTTGCTGGCGAGCTTGCTGGCGGCATGTTCCACGCCGCTGCCTCAAGCTGGTCTGTTGTATGCCTCGGCGGCAAGCAGTGCGCCGACAGATTCGACAGCAAGCGCTGCGACACCCGTGGGTTTTGCCGATAACCCTGTTGTGTATTTTGTCCTCACCGACCGCTTCGAGAACGGCAACCCGGCCAATGATCACGCCTATGGACGCCAATCGGCAGGCCCGACTGATCCGGGTTCCTTCCACGGCGGTGATTTGGCGGGTTTAACCAAGCAACTCAAAGCTGGCTATTTTAAAGATTTGGGCGTGAATGCGCTTTGGATTAGCGCGCCCTATGAGCAGATTCATGGCTGGGTAGTGGGTGGCAACAAAAGCTTCAAGCATTACGCCTATCACGGTTATTACGCGCTCGACTACACCGTGCTCGATAAAAACATGGGCACACCCGATGAATTGCGTGACATGATCAACACCGCCCATGCGCAAGGCATCCGCGTCCTGTTCGATGTGGTGATGAACCACCCCGGTTATGCCGACATTCAAACCCTGGCCGAATTAAAAATTCCGATTCTCTGGAAAGGCCATGAAAAAGCCACGCTGAAGGATTACCACAGCTTTATCGACTACAATAATTTTGAATTTACCAAGTGGTGGGGCGGTGACTGGGTACGTGCTGGTTTGCCCGGCTACCCCAATGGCGGCAGCGATGACATGACCTCGCAACTGGCGTATTTACCCGATTTTCGCACCGAGCGCCCGAACCCGGTTGAATTGCCGCCGTTTTTGAAAACCAAGGCCGACACCCGCGCCACCCTGCTACCCAACACCCCCGTGCGCGGTTATTTGGTGAAATGGCTTAGTGATTGGGTACGCGAATATGGGGTCGATGGTTTCCGTTGCGATACGGTAAAACATGTCGAGCCAGAAAGTTGGATCGCCTTAAAACAAGCGAGCGTGGCCGCTTTGGCCGATTGGAAAAAAGCCCATCCGGCTGAAAAAATCGACGACGCGCCATTTTGGATGACTGGTGAAGTATGGGGCCATTCGGTCACACGTAGCAACTGGTTTGATGCGGGCTTTGACTCCATCATCAATTTCGATTTTCAAGCCAAAGCGGGCAATAATTGGAAAACCCTGGATGGCATCTATAACGGCTACGCCAGCCAACTCAGCAAGGCCCCCGGCTTTGACGTGTTGTCGTATATTTCTTCACACGATACCAGCTTGTTTGCGCGCGACCAATTACGCCATGGTTTATCGGCCTTGCTGCTGGCACCCGGTGGCGTGCAATTGTTTTATGGCGATGAAACTGGCCGCCAACCGGGCGCAAGCCCTGATGGGGATGCCCAGCAAGCGACCCGTTCAGATATGAACTGGGGCAGCATTGACCAAGCCCTCTTGCGCCATGCGCAAAAACTGGGGAAATTCCGCGCCGCCCACGTTGCACTGGCGCGCGGTGAGCATCTGATGCTCAGCGAGCAGCCGTATGTGTTTGCCCGGATTGATCAACGAAATAACCAGCGAATTGGCCAGGGAATTAACCCACGACCCGGCCAAAACCCGGCCGATAAAGTGGTGGTCGCGCCCGATGTCAGCGGCGAGGTAAGCCTGCCAGTGGGCAAGGTGTTTGCTGATGGCGTGCAAGTGTGTGATGCGTATGGCGGTGAATGTGCCCGTGTTGCCAACGGCAGTGTGAAACTCAAGGCGCAGGGAATGGTATTATTGTCCGCCGCCAGCAAATAAGTTAACGGCTGACACAATAGCAACCCCGCCAACCCTGCCAACCCTGATTACAGACGAAAACGAGATCATCATGCAAGATAACCCGCCCTTTACCAATGATGGCGAACAGCCGTTCCCACTGACCCTGTCGGAACTGGATCAATGGTTGCTGGCCGAAGGCACGCACGAGCGCCCTTACACCCAACTGGGCGCGCACCCCTGCGTAGCCGAAGGCATAGCAGGCGTGCGCTTTGCGGTGTGGGCACCGAATGCGCGCCGGGTCTCGGTGATCGGCAGTTTTAACCATTGGGACGGGCGGCAACACCCGATGCATTTACACCGCAATTGCGGCGTGTGGGAGCGCTTCATCCCCCTCGTCAAAGAGGGCGATTTATACAAATACGAAGTCGAAGGCGCGCAAGGTGGCCTCTTGCTCAAAGCCGACCCGTTTGCCTTTCGCGCCCAGTTACGCCCCGACACCGCCTCGGTGGTACACCACTTGCCAGAACCCGCCCCCACCCGGCCCGAACGTCTGGCCGCCAATGCCAAAGACGCCCCCATCAGCATTTATGAAGTCCACCTTGGCTCTTGGCGGCGGCAAGGCGAACATGGCAATGAATGGCTAAGTTACCGCCAACTGGCCGAACAACTGATCCCCTATGTGCAAGAACTGGGCTTCACTCATATTGAACTGATGCCGATTAATGAGCACCCCTTCGATGGTTCCTGGGGCTACCAGCCAACGGGCCTGTATGCCGCCACCGCGCGCTTTGGTTCGCCCGATGATTTACGCTATTTTATTGAAGTGGCGCATGAGGCAGGCATTGGCGTCTTGCTCGACTGGGTGCCCGGCCATTTCCCCACCGACCACCATGGCCTGGGCCAGTGGGATGGCAGCCATTTATACGAACACAGCGACCCGCGTGAAGGTTGGCATCAAGATTGGAACACCCTGATTTACAACTTTGGCCGCAGTGAAGTACGTAATTTTCTGGTCGGTAATGCCTTGTTTTGGATCGAGCGTTTTGGCATTGATGGCTTACGCGTCGATGCGGTGGCCTCCATGCTGTATCGCGATTACAGCCGCAAAGAAGGGCAATGGATTCCGAATCAATATGGCGGGCGGGAAAACCTGGAAGCCATCAATTTGCTGCGCAATGTCAATCAACGTCTGGCCGCCTACAATGCAAGCAACAACGCTGCCGCCATCACCCTGGCCGAAGAATCGACCAGCTTTCCGCAGGTGTCGCACCCGGTGGCCGCAGGCGGTTTGGGCTTTTCGTACAAATGGAATATGGGTTGGATGCATGACACGCTCAAGTATATGCAGCAAGACCCGATCCACCGCCAATACCATCACGACCAAATGACCTTTGGCATGGTATATGCCTTCAGCGAAAACTTTGTGCTGCCGCTCTCGCATGATGAAGTGGTGCATGGCAAAGGTTCGCTGCTGGGTAAGATGCCGGGCGATGAATGGCAACGCTTTGCCAATCTGCGCGCCTACTACGGCTTCATGTGGGGCCACCCCGGTAAAAAACTGTTATTTATGGGTGGCGAATTTGCCCAAAGCCGCGAATGGCAAGCCGACTATAGCCTGGACTGGCACTTGCTGCAATATCCGCTGCACCAGGGCGTACAGCGCCTGATCCGCGACCTCAATGCCGTCTATCGCGCGTACCCGGCGCTCTACCAGCTCGACTGTGTGCCACGCGGCTTTCAATGGATGGTGCAGGATGACCGACAAAATTGCGTGTTCGCGTTTGCGCGCAGCAATGATGCGGGCCAAACCGTGATTGTGATCAGCAACTTCACGCCCGTAGCCCACTTGAACTATCAGCTTGGTGTGCCGCTGGCAGGCAGTTATCGCGAATTGATCAATACCGATGCCACTATTTACGGCGGCAGCGGGGTTGGTAGTGTTGTTGGCAGCGGCGATGGTAGCGAGATTAGCAGCGGGGTTGGCAACACCGCCAGCCAAGTCATCGCATCCCATGGTCAAGCCCAATCGATCAGAATCAACATCCCGCCGCTGGCAACGCTGTTTTTATTATGCGAACCCTGAACCCATCCCTGAATGCATTTAGCGCGTCCACGCTGGCGCTGGAAGCGGGCCAACCCGGCCCCGCCGGTGCGCATTGGGATGGCCGGGGCGTCAATTTCACCCTGCTCGCACCGCATGCCAGCCTGGTCTATTTATGTCTGTTTGATGCCAACGGCCAACAAGAAACGGCACGCATCGCACTGCCGAATCAACAAGATGGCGTCTGGTTTGGCTATTTACCCGGGGCCGCGCCGGGCCTGATTTACGGCTACCGCGTGCATGGTCAGTGGGCACCGGAATCGGGCCACTATTGCAACCCGAATAAAGTTGTGCTCGACCCCTGCGCGCGCGAAATCGTCGGCAAATACCGTGGCCAGAGCGAGCTATACGGGTACGCCAGCGCTGACCCGCAACAACCCTGCCCGCTCGATAACGCCTTGCACGCCTTAAAGGGCCGCGTGATCGATCCGGCCTACGACTGGCAAGACGATAAACCGCCGCGCATTGCGCCGGAACAAACCGTGCTATACGAATGCCATGTCAAAGGCTTTACCAAACTTTGGCCCGATTCAACTGATTCAGCCGATTTTGATCCGGCTCTGCACGGTACTTATGCCGCCTTCACGCAAGCTGCGGTGCTGGATTATTTGCAGCAACTGGGCATTACCAGCGTCAGTTGGCTACCGATTCACGCCCACGCCGACGAAGCGCGCCTGTGCCAGCTCGGCCTGTCCAATTATTGGGGCTATAACAGCATCGGCTTTTTTGCGCCGGAACCATCGTATTGGTCGGGCCGCCCCGGCACCAGCCCCAGCTCCGAAGTGCGCGATGCCGTCAAAGCGCTGCATGCGCGCAAGATTGAAGTCATTTTGGATGTGGTCTACAACCACAGCGCCGAAGGCGATGAAACCGGCCCCAGCCTGTGTTTTCGCGGTATTGACAATGCGCTGTACTACCAGATGCAGGCCGACCCGGTGCAAACGGGCGAGCATCACCAGCCGATACAACGCTACCAAAACCACACCGGCTGCGGCAATACCCTCAACCTGAATCAACCACAGGTCTTGCAATGGGTACTCGATTCGCTACGCTACTGGGTGACCGAATTCCATATCGATGGTTTCCGCTTCGACCTGGCCCCGGTATTGGGCCGCACCCAACATGGCTTTGAACGCAGCGCCCCATTATTAACGGCCATCATGCAAGACCCGCTGTTAAGCCAGGTCAAACTGATTGCCGAACCCTGGGATATTGGTCCGCACGGCTATCAGTTGGGCCAATTTCCGCTGGGTTGGATGGAATGGAATGATCAATTTCGCGACACCATGCGTGCATTCTGGTTGCATCAATGGCCGACCCTGGGCGAATTTGCGCGCCGCTTTGCCGCTTCTTCCGATATCTTCCAACAGCGGCGACGCCTGCCTGCGGCCAGTGTCAATTTCATTTGCGCGCATGATGGTTTTACCCTGGCCGATCTGGTTGCCTACAACCACAAACACAATCTGGCCAATGGCGAACACAATCGCGACGGGCATGGCCACAACCATAGCTGGAATGGTGGTGTGGAAGGCCCCAGCAACGCCCCCAACATCGTGCAATTGCGCGGCAAACTACAACGCGCCTTGCTGGCCACCCTGATCTTTGCCCAGGGCACGCCAATGCTGTTGGCAGGCGATGAAATCGGCCACAGCCAAGGGGGCAATAACAATGCCTATTGCCAGGACAACGCCACCACCTGGCTCAATTGGCAGGCGGCCCAGCCTGGCTTACGTGACTATGTAGCGCGCCTCTTGGCGCTGCGCCAGCGTTACCCGGCCCTGCGCCGCGCCCACTGGTTTCGCGCCAGCACCGCCGACGGCCCGAACGACGTGGATTGGTATCACCCCAATGGCTTGACCATGCAGGCAGCCGACTGGGAAGGCAAAAACAGCTTTTGCCTGTGCATCTATTTGCACGATCCGCAAGCGGGCGAACATTGCCTGCTGCTGTGCAACGCCGAGGCGCAATCGGTCAAATTTACCCTGCCAGCAGGACAATGGCAAATACAACTCAATAGCGCCCAGGAAGAAACAGAGCACCAGCGCAATACCAACAATATTATTCAGGAAACCACCATCGTGGCGGCACGCAGTCTTGTGCTTGCGGCCCCACATCAATAAACATTACAAAAAAATATCTAATTGTTCCAAAACACCACACTTTCTCCTGCCCCAGCCAGCTTACCCTGATAGAAGTTACAGGTTGCTGAGGTAAACAAGCACAATTCAGGGACAATTTTCTCTCACAGCGCACACAATTGCCTATAATAAACAAACCGAACTCTAGCCAGCGCGCCCAAAACCATGCCTTTGCCACAATCACCGCAGAACCGCATTACCGCTCCAAGCACCTTGCTGCTTGAAGATGATGCCTTCATGTCCGAGCTGACGGTGGCGGTCTTAAACGGGGCCGGGATTGATCAAGTGCATGTTGCTTTTAACGTGACGCAAGCGCTCCTCCTCCTAAAACAACACCAACCTGATTTATTAATTTGTGATTTGGCGATTCCTGACTCGGATGGCTTTGAATTCCTGCAAAAGCTTGCAGAATGTCATTACGCTGGTGGTATCATAATCCTTTCCGGAATGGCTCAAGCCGTGCTCAAAGCCGCCCATCGCGTCGCCTGTGCCCATGGCCTGAAAATTATTGGTACATTTGCCAAGCCATTAACCGGCAGCGCGATACAAGCTGCGCTGGAACAACTGCGTCCAACCGACAGGGATAAATCATGAGCACTGTTATTATTTTGCTGGAAGATGAAGAGCTACCACGGGAACTGTATAAAACCGCGCTCGAATGCGAAGGCTATCAGGTGGTTTGTGCGGGCAACAGCCGCAATCTGGTTCAACTGTATCAACAATGGAAACCCTCTCTCATCGTCACCGATCTGATCATGCCTGACTACGAAGGGATGGAAGGAATTTTCAATATCAAAAAAATTACTGACATCCCGATTATTGCGATGTCAATCAACCAGCATTATTTGCAGATGGCGGAAGATTTTGTCAGCGACGTTTTGGTAAAACCATTTTCGATGTCTGAATTAACGGATAAAGTCAATGCGGTTTTGGCAAACAAGGGATAGCGCCACGTATCACCTGGCAAGAATTAAACAACACACTACCTAAAGAGCATCCCAGCCTACCATGAACCCAATTCCTTCCGCTCACCTGATTCGCGCATTGATTATTGATGATGACGAATTGATGCTTGATCTGAATAGTGAAATACTCAGTCAATCAGGCTTGAACCATATCGCAAAAGCCAAAAATAGCCATGAGGCGTTGCGCCAAATCGATAGCGCCACCGCACCCAATTTGCTCTTGTTGGACTTGCATATGCCACAAACCGATGGTTTCCAATTTATGGATCTGCTGTCTAAACGCAAGTACACAGGTGGTATCATCGTGGTTTCTGGCCAACGCGCCCAAGTATTGCAATCGGCCGACCTGATGGCACAATTATATAATTTGAACATTCTTGGCACACTCGAAAAGCCACTCAACGCCGTCGCCTTGGCTGCCATCATCAAAAAGTTCACACCCTGAGCAGGTAGCATGGGCACTGGTGCCCATGCTACACCCGATCAAGCACCTTTCCCGGATCGGCCCGGACCTTACTTCTTACGCATCGCCGGCAAATCAGTACAAACGCCTTCATACACTTCCGCCGCCATCCCAATCGATTCCCCCAGCGTTGGGTGAGGATGGATGGTTTTACCAATATCCACCCCATCCGCGCCCATTTCAATGGCCAGCGCAATTTCACCGATCATGTCCCCTGCGTGGGTGCCGACAATAGCGCCGCCAACGATGCGATGGGTTTCGGCATCAAACAAGAGTTTGGTAAAGCCTTCGTCACGCCCGTTGGCCACCGCGCGCCCGCTGGCCGCCCATGGGAAATGGCCTTTTTCCAGCTTGATCCCCTTGGCCTTGGCTTCGTCTTCGGTCATACCCACCCATGCCACTTCGGGGTCGGTATAGGCCACCGATGGAATCACTTTGACATCGAAATACGCCTTATGGCCAGCCGCCGCTTCCGCCGCCACATGCGCCTCATGCACGGCCTTGTGCGCCAACATCGGTTGCCCGACGAGGTCGCCAATGGCAAAAATATGCGGCACATTGGTGCGCATTTGCTTATCGACCGGAATGAAACCGCGCTCCGTTACCGTTACACCCGCTTTTTCCGCTGCCAGCTTCAAACCATTCGGGCTGCGCCCGACTGCCACCAACACCATATCGTAGAGTTGCGGTTCCGGCGCGCTACCTGCCGGGTCGGCGGGTGCAAAAGTGACCTTGATGCCTTCGGGCAGTGCTTCCACCGCCACGGTTTTGGTCTTGGTCATGATTTTGCCAAAGCGTTTTTCATTAAACTTTTGCCAAACCTTGACCATATCGCGATCCGCGCCCTGCATCAGACCATCCATCATTTCCACCACATCAATCGATGCACCCAGGGTCGAATACACGGTCGCCATTTCCAGGCCAATAATGCCACCACCCACCACCAACATGCGTTTGGGGATCGCACGTAGTTCCAGCGCACCGGTGGAATCGATAATGCGCGGGTCGCTTGGCACAAACGGCAGTTTTACCACCGATGAACCGGCCGCAATAATGGCCTGCTTGAATTGAACCACGCGCACGCTGCCATCATCAAGCGTTACTGCCAAATGATTGGCACTGACAAACTGGCCGACACCGCGCTCAACCTTGACCTTGCGCGCCTTGGCCATGCCGGACAAGCCGCCGGTCATTTTGGAAATCACCTTGTCTTTATAGGCGCGCAATTGGTCGATATTCACTTCCGGCTTGCCAAAACTGACCCCGTGTGCGGCCATCGCGGCACTTTCATCGATCATGGCGGTCACATGCAACAGCGCTTTGGAAGGGATACAGCCCACATTCAGGCACACTCCACCCAGGGTGGCGTAACGCTCCACCAACACCGTGTTCATGCCCAAATCCGCCGCACGGAAGGCCGCCGAATAACCGCCGGGGCCGGCACCCAGAACCAACATATCGCACTGGGCATCGACTTGGCCGCTGTAGCCGCTGGCCACCGGGGCTGCCGCTGCCGCTGGCGCTGGCGCTGATGCCGCTGATGCCGCTGATGCCGCTGATGCCGCCGCTGCTGCGGGTGCCGCTGGCGCTGCTGTTGCTGCAGCCGCTACTGGTGTCACCGTTGCTGCCGCCGCCTCTGCGACCGCCTCTGCGACCGCCTCGATCATCAACAACACCGATCCTTCGGCCACCTTATCACCCACTTTAACCCGCATCTCCTTGACCACCCCGGCCAGGTTGGAAGGAATTTCCATGCTGGCCTTGTCGGATTCAACGGTAATCAAGGATTGATCGATCTTGATCGACTCGCCCACCTTGACCATTAATTCGATCACTTCCACTTCTTTAAAGTCGCCAATATCCGGCACCTTGACTTCTAACATAGCCATTGTTTTTCTCCGTTGATCAATCCAGGGTTCAAGTTATAGCAAGGTTTTACGCATATCGGCCAACACTTCGGCCAAGTACACGCTAAACCGGGCACCCATCGCACCATCGATAACCCGATGATCATACGAGAGCGACAATGGCATCATCAAACGCGGCTGGAAGCTTTTGCCGTCCCACACCGGTTTCATGCTCGACTTGGACAGGCCCAAAATGGCCACTTCCGGCGCGTTCACAATCGGCGTAAAGGCGGTGCCGCCAATGCCACCCAGCGATGAAATGGTAAAGCTTGCGCCTTGCATATCCGCCGGTTTAAGCTTGCCTTCGCGCGCCTGGCTTGATAATTCGCCCATTTCTTTGGCGATTTGCAGCAGCCCTTTTTGATCGGCCTGCTTAATCACCGGCACCACCAAACCGTTCGGAGTATCGGCTGCAAAGCCAATGTTGTAGTACTGCTTGAGAATCAGGTTTTCGCCATTGGCATCGAGCGAGGCGTTAAAACTCGGGTATTTTTTCAGCGCAGCCACGCAAGCTTTGATCACGAAAGCCAACATGGTTAATTTGACGCCGGACTTGGCACCAGCAGCGTTGGCGTCCTGGCGGAATTGCTCCAGCTCGGTAATATCGGCTTCATCAAATTGCGTGACATGCGGAATCATGACCCAGTTGCGATGCAAATTCGGGCCGCTGATTTTTTTGATACGCGGTAAGGGCAACAATTCGGTTGCGCCAAATTTGGAAAAGTCGAGCGATGGCCATGGCAATAAATCCAGCCCTGCACCGCCTTTGCTGGCACTGGCAGCAGCCACGGCCGGCGGTGCCGCCATCACACCCTTGACGAAGTTTTGCACGTCCTGTTGCGTAATGCGCCCTTTGGGGCCGGAACCGGGCACCCGGCTCAAATCCACGCCCAACTCACGGGCATATTTGCGAATTGAGGGTGACGCATGGGTTTTGCCTGCGGGTGCGGTGGCAGGCGGGGCAGCGGCTGCGGTGGCAAGCGGGGCTGCGGCTGCGGTGGCAGGCGAGGCTGCGGCTGCAGGTGCGGTAGCCACTACGGGTGCAGGCACTGCGGGTGCGGGTGCGGGTGCGGGTGCGGGTGCGGGTGCGGGTGCGGGTGCGGGTGCGG
>JBKJLF010000224.1:0-12209 GCA_046597185.1 Burkholderiaceae bacterium
TCGATATCAAAACGATATCTGCCCACAGTTGCATGCAGTGCTGATGCGTTGTTTGTGAAGTGAGTGTGCGGTGAATTATTTGTTTTAGCGCTTACTGGGCTTACTGGGCTTATTGCGCTTATTTGTTAAGCAGTGCCTCACTGCTCGGCCGCGCTAACCAAGACGAACTTCACGTCATCCTATACGCAACTATTGCTCATGGATCGAAATAGATTTGATTATCCATTTCATATGCTCTTTCTCGATTCGCGCTTCGCCAACGATACCTTCAGGCCGATATCGGAAGCTAATGGTCGCGCCCTGATTAGTGGTATCTAACGTCAACACTGCGAGATAGGGCACTTTTACACTCTCGTTTTCGATGAACTGAACAGCTTGACCGAATTTCGTCAAATGAATACGCTCTTCGTACCATGATCCTTTAACTATCCGTAGTGGGGTTCGCTGTGGAATCGTATCGGCATGAAAGTACTTATTCAATTGATCCGAATCAATGAGGGTCTGCAAGATTGCTTGTTTGTTCTGCATTTTGGTAGCCTTGATATTTTTGGCAGCCGCGAATGCGACGGAAGATACGAAAGTTATCATTAAAATAATGATAAATGCATATTTAAACCGCAAGTAACTTGGGGTGGCGCGTGATGTCGGCATTTTGCATTTTCATGGTTATTTAACTCGTTATTGTGCTTTATAAATAATAATCACAACACGCCAGGTAGGCTACCAAAGGCTACAGATAAACTTGAACGTGTTGTTGAACTCATGGACAAACTGGCCACCGTGAAGCTGAGGCGACTGAGCGGCTTTTTGCGCAGAACGCCGCCTGCGGCGGTGACTAAGGGTATTGTATTTGAAGTTGCAGGCAAATGCGACAAAAAAATCTCCCGTTGTATGCGCAATCAGCAGAAGTGTGGCAAAAAGCGGAATGCAATACGTACTCATCGCTGCTGATGAAATGTAAATTAAACAACAAGCATGCCGATTTACCAAGACGCGGACAGGACATAGTGCCCAGCGAATTTCACGCGCTGCCTTGATACCTCAATGATTTTGGTTTTGCGCTTGCCTTAAGTTTCGCAATCGGTTCGTGATATTCACCAAATGTTGGCGCGCTTGTCGTGCTGGCTTCGCTATAGGCGGCAAGGCTCAGGCTTGCTATGCATAAACCCATCTTGAATGCGTTGTTCATGTCAATACCAGTGATGCCAATCCTTGCGCTTTGAGGCTTTCTCCGAATGTTTTGCCTTCCTGCGCCAGCTTTAGCTGTTCGTGTACATCCTTGTAGCTGACAAAAGTACGCGGGTCATTCGGATTGATCGCAGGAAGCTTTGCTACCAAGAGGGCGAGTAGTTGCTGACCTTGGGTGGTGAGGGCTAGGGAAAGCGGCATGTGAGCGGTCTAACGTAAAGAATAGCCGTCACTGAGTGCGCTGAAGGGTAAGCGCGGCTTGCCGTGTTCGGTAATCCAGACCCTGCGCTCGGCCACTTCAATGTTGGCCACGTCCAACAGCGTTTTCAGTGCAGCAATGGCGACATCAAAAACGATACGGCTCAATGGGTTTTTGGGGGCGTCACCATCCATGCCAATCAACCAGGTTTCGGCCAGCTTTATGGCTATGCGTGGATCAACAGCCGCCTCATCACTATTGGCCCGCGCACGTGTCCACGCGTTGGCAAAGGTGCCTTTGGGCCAGATTGATGGGTCGTTGGCATTGCGTAGTGCCAGCGCCAGACTGCGTAGAAGGGTCGTTTTACCGACACCATTGGGGCCGAGAATGACCGTCCACTGGCCCATGAATTCGGAAAAAAGCTAGCTTCGGCTAGCTTTTTTCCGTTTACAGGCTGATCCGGAAATCATCCCCATTCGCCGCCAACTGCCTGGCCGCAACGACCCCGCTTAAGCCCCGATTCATCGCCATCACCAGCCCCACAGGCGCAGTCACCGGCATACCAAGGCCTGGGCGCTGCTCGGCAAAGGTGACGATCAAGTCGCCCAGGTCTTGCATAAAATGGTATAAATCATCGAGTGCAATCGATTCCTCAGCACGCTCACCACGGTTTTGTGTGGCACGGTTTTGCGTTACATGCACCACGGCACTAAAAATGCCGTCGACCTGATTGATAAAGTCGTGCTGCTCGCCCTGTTCCGGGCCTGGTAAATCATAAGCATTACAGGCGTCACAGGCGTCCACATCGCTAAAGCACAGCGCTTCGCGCCGGGCGCGGGTGACGCTTTCAAAATGGCGCGCATCATGTGCTTGCATAAACACATTCAGGTGACCATACAAGCCCTGTTCAACCATGGCAAGCGTATTTTGCGCACTCATGGCGCAATCCTTGGCACTGCCCAGCATTTGAATCACAATTCGGATATGCCGGAAAATATCCGGCCGCTGCTGCAAAATTTGCGCCAGCGCAGCCAGCAGGGCCACGGCTGGCCCTTTGGCGTCGGATGTGCCGCGCCCGATCAGGATTTTACCGTGCTCGCCAGCTTCCAGCCGCGCCGCAAGGTACGGCCCCAGCGTATCCATGTGGAAGTTGAACATGAGCGTATGCTGCACATCACCCCGGCCAATTTCGAGTACCCGATGGGGTTGATTCAGCAACCAACAGGCCTTGGTGTTGATGCGGGTCGAGGAGGTATTCTGGCTGGAAAAAATAGTGCGCATCCCCAAACCCTCGGCCAAAATGGCATATATGTCTTGCGCCCGCTCAATTTGGGCAGGCGCAGCACCCGCCTCGGGCGGGGAAGTATTAATGTTGATCAACGCGATCAGCGTTGAGATAAATTCAGCTTGCAATAACATGACGATCTCCAGAAGAGAGTACGAATGGATTGAATTTAATTGTCGGTTTATGATGCTTTTATAGCATCTTTGAGGTGCTCGGGGTGTTCTTGTTACGCTACTGGATTGAACGAAAAGCTTGCTTCTGATGATTGTGGGCATCGGTATTTTCCGTTATAATTCCTGTGTTTTCGATACTTTGGTCATGAGTTTATCACATAAATAAGTCTTTTGAGAAAATCCATCGATTAATCATGATGGCCTATTTATATCATAACAGGCTGGTTTAAGCTTGCGCAATTGCAGAAGTTAACAGGGTAAATCCCTCAATTTTTCGCGTTGGCAGGGTGTCATGGGAAGAAAAGTATCGATTGATGCAATTTTACGTCATAAATAGTGGCTATTTGATGTTGCAAGTCAATTGGCGGGTGTTGGCCAGCGTCAAAGTAATTTAACGCAGCAGGGCCAGCGCCAGTGGCGTGCTGAGCGCGGCCAAGGCGGTGGAGGTGACCAGGCTGGCCGCCACCGGGCCTTCCATGGTTTCGAATTGGCGCGCCATTAAATAGACATTGGCCCCCACCGCAATCGATGCCATCAGCACCACGGTTTGGGTTTCGATCAGTGGCAAATGCAAGGCGCGCGCTATCAGCCAGGCCAGCAGCGGATGGCCGATGAGTTTTAAGATGGTGATCGTGGCGGGGATGCGCCAGTCTTTGCCCATGCCATATTGCGCCAAACCCATGCCCAGCGCAATCAAGGCCATGGGCGAGGCTGCCTGGCTGACCAGCAGCACGGTGGAATCAATCAGCGCGGGTAATTTCCAGCCGGTCAAGCCCCACAGCGCGCCAGAAAGAATGGCGGCGACAACGGGGTTGCTCATCACACTCACCGCCATTTTACCCAGACTTTTGCCTGATAAATGCTGATGTCGCGAGAGTTCGACCGATACCGTCACCAGCGTCCATAAAATCAAGGCATTGAATACCACGATCAGGGCGGCAGAAGGCAGGGCTGCATCGCCAATCAGGGTTTTGGTCAGCGGGATGCCGAGCATGACGTTATTCGAGAAAATGCCACCCATGGCAAACACCGATTGGGCGGTGCCATCGAGTTTAAATACTTTAGAGGCCAACAAGCGTCCTATGCCAAACACCAGAAAGCACGAACCAAAAAAGGCCAATAACAAACGCGAATCAACTGGCGGCAGTTTGGATAAATCACTCAATAAGTGAAATAACAGCGCCGGCAGTGCCAGCGTGAACACAAAGCGCGATAAAGCATCCGACATGCTGGCGGGCCAGGCAAAAAATTTCATCGCGGCATAACCCAGCAATACCAATATAAATAGCGGTGCTGATAACAGAATTTGCTGGATCAGCATGGGGGCGCTCTATTTTTTGTTGGCCAGACGCTTGGCTGCAACGCGGCGCAATACCCGATAGGTCAGTACCGCCAAAATCAGGCTCAGGATTAAGACAAAGATGCCAATCACAATCGGGTGGTTGGAAAAGAACCAGCTCAAATGGTGCAGCAAGGGCAGCGAGCCGACATAATAGGTTTCGCCGACTTTGGCATGGGTCACCATATTGTCATCGACGACGGCGAAATCGCCCTGCAACAGTGGCACCAGTTCCGGGTTGCGCATGGCGCGCCCAATTTTGCTCAAATCAGCCGCTTTGTCGGCAAATAAAAACACCACGCTACGCTTGGATGAGAGCGGCGATTCTATCGCCATCATGGCGCTTAAATTGCTGGCCCCGCGTAAATTGAGGTTGGCATTCGGGCGCGGCGTATCTTGCACATCTGCGCCTTCCCAGCGGTACAGGGGGCGGCGGAACACATCCGGCTCGCGCACCCGGCGCTCACCTTTGCTTTGCACCATGGGCCAGCGATCGGCCCATTTTTCCATCAGGCTTTGGCTTTCCCCGGAACCGATCACAATTAAATCGCGCTCGGCCACTTTGTCTATCTGGGCGGCGGTCACCACCTGATGGCGTAGCGCCGGGTAGCCAGTGGCTTCACCCATGCGTCCCATCAACATCAAATAAGTGCTGATTTCATGCTCATTGGGGCGATCCGGCAAGACGGCGGCGGTTTCAGACAGGTCAGCCAATTTGGTGTAGGGAAAACCAATATTGGTGAAAAACGCCAGATTGGGCAGCGCCGCATAGTGCGGAAAGCCGGAAAAATCGATGGTCGATTCAGGGTCAATCGCCGCTTCCAAATTATCGGGCAAGCCGTCGCGGCATTCGCCTTCTTTGGTAATATCGAAATAATAGTGTAGTTGCAGTTGATTGCGCTCGCCCACCTGGTAGGGCGGAACAAATAACACATCCTTGCGCACCACCAGGCTGTTTTCCAGCACGGGCAGCTTCAGTAAATCGGTGGCCGTCATTTTCTTGTTCGGTTCATTGAGCGATAAGGCTTGCACAAAATTGCGATTGACGCTGATATTCAGGCTGGAGTTTTTGCTAAACGGCATGCGCGAAAAGCGATATTTTAATTCCATTGGCACGCCCGTGCTGCGCCAAGTGAACAGGTCGGGCGAAACCCGGAAATTGACGCGGATTAAATCCGGGTAGTAACCTTTCACTTGCAATTCATCCTGTTTGGCCAGCGTGCCAAAGGGGACAGGTTTATCGCTGGGCACCCAGGATGGCGCATCGTAGGGTTTGCGCGGCGGCGGTTCGTTATCCTGGGTAATGGTGACGCGTTGCCCGCGTAAGGTGGTGTGGTCGAGCGCGACCGCGCGCGCGGCACGCATCAAATCGTCGTCGGTCTTGCCGGAAATGATGAGTAGCTTGGCATTGGGGTTGCTGGGGTGGGTGATAATCGATACCCCGGCGCTGCTGGTTGCGGTAAAGGCACCGATTTTCTCATTGCCTTGCAAGATGACGACGGCATTGCCGGGGGGCAGGCTATCGATGGAGACCGGGAATTCGGAACCGCGATAGCTGGCCAGGCCGCCAAACCAGGAGGCGATAATGCCCGCCGCCTTCAAGGTGTTGAACGAAGGTTGGCTGCCAAACACAAAGGGCAGGCGTAGCGCATTATTGTCGCGCTTGTCGAAAAACGGTACGGGCAGGTATTTCAAATCATTGGTTTGCGCCAGCGGGGCCAGGTTCAGTTCCAATTTGCCCTGGGTGCTGATATTGAGCCAGAGCGAGGTATGGGTGGGGTCTTCGCATTTATAGGTGTAGTGGCCGATGAGGGCGAAGCGCAGCTTGTTGTAGTCGGTAAACAGGCGCGGGTCGATCTCGATTTCGCGTTTGTTTTGTAAGATTTTATCCTTTGGCAGCGGGATCACGGCGACGATTTCTTCATTCATCATCACCTGTAAATGCGATAGTTCGGGAATCAAGGAGGGCGAATAATGATATTCAAATTTCAGTTTGGCACCGACCACGATTTCATCCGAGCGTATCGCAAAGGGCAGGGTGGCCGAGCCATCAATGCCACGCAATTTGATCGGGGTTAAATAACCCATCTGGCGGAAACCCAGGTTGAGTTGGCGTTTTATGCCAAGGCCGGAGCTGACGTTGATATCCATTTCTTGCGCGGCTTTGCTGGCGGCGGCGTCCGGGTCGGGATCGGTTTTGATGAGGGCCGGTTTTGGTGCGGCTGCAGGTGCGGCTGCAGATGCGCTGTCAGCCGATGCGTTGGCCGCTGTGGCCGCCGAAGCTGTGGCGGCTTGCGTTGGCGTAGCGGCGCGCGGTGTTTCGGCTTCAGCTTCTGCGCGCGCTTTGGCTTGCGCGCGTTCGGCCGCGCGTTCGGCCTTGGTGGATTTGGCTTCCAACGTGGGGCTGTATGGCAGGCAGCAGGCGAAGAGCAGGCTGATGAGGCAAAATAATTGGCGATGGCTCATGTTTTTTTACGCTTCCATGGCAGAATTTGTTGGATGCTGCGGGCAAAACGCCGCCCGCCTTCCAGGCTGAAAACAAAGACTTCTTTCAAGCCTGTCAGTGGTTTGTCGGTATCGCGCTCGGGCAACCATTGCTGCCACGCATCGCTGCGGGAAAAAGTGGCAGCCACCAGCGAGCGGTAATCATCGAGTGACATGTCTTCAAAGCGCACCCGCAAGGTTTTACCCTGGTTAAACATTACTTGGCCGGGCAGGGTATATTCGCGCTCGCCGCGAAACAGCGAGATGGTCACGGTCTTGCCTTTTTCCACTTCGGCCTCGGCGGGTAACACCAGTGCCAGGCCGCCTTCGGAAAAGTCTTCGGTTTTACACACCATGGTGCGGCCACCGGGCAGTTTGATCATGGCGGGAATTTCCCGCGTGACGCGCCAGTTGCGCCGCACTTGGCGCGTTTCCAGCGCCACCGCCAGGGCCGCACCGAGTAGCATGAAGTTATACACGGTCCAGATAATATTGAACAGTACGGTGCCCCATTCATAATTATTCCACCAGAACAGGCGCGCAAAGCCAAAGCCAAAGCCGATGATATTCAAGCCCAGGATGGTGACATAGGGGATGGCAATTTGCCAATCGAAATATTCATTTTCAACCACGCCCCCTTTGGCGGTGACGTTAAATTTACCCAGTTTAGGATTGATCAGGGCCAGCGTGGTGGGCAATAAAATATACCAGGCCAGCGTGGTTTCATACACTTCGGCCCAAAAGGTGTGGCGATACCTGCCTTGCATGCGCGAGTTGGCAATATTGGCGTGGATTAAGTGCGGTACGGCATAGGCGGCAATCAGGTCTGCCGCTGCCTGGATGATGTGGGCTTCAAAAAACAGGTAGGCCAGTGGCGCGGTTAAAAAAACCAGACGTGGGAAGCCATAAAAAAAGTGCATCATGGCATTCAAATAGCATAGCCGCTGCGGCATTTTTAAGCCTTTGCCCAGCATCGGATTATCGACCCGGAAAATTTGCGCCATGCCGCGCGCCCACCGGATGCGCTGGCCAACGTGGGCCGACAAGCTTTCCGTAGCCAGCCCCGCCGCCTGCACGATGCCGATATACGAGGTGTTATAGCCGAGGCGATGCAGTTTAAGCGCGGTGTGCGCATCTTCGGTCACGGTTTCAACCGCCACCCCACCCACTTCCAGCAACATGGTGCGTTTGATGACGGCGCAGGAGCCGCAGAAAAAGGTGGCGTTCCATAAATCGTTGCCGTCTTGCACCAGACCGTAAAATAATTCCCCTTCGTTGGGCATTTGGCGAAACACGCCCAAATTGCGCTCAAACGGATCGGGTGAAAGAAAATGGTGCGGGGTTTGCACCATGGCCAGTTTCTGGTCGGCCATGAAGCCGCCGACCGTCATTTGTAAAAACGAGCGAGTGGGGACGTGGTCGCAATCAAAAATGGCAATCAACTCGCCGTGGGTTTTGGGCAGGCATTGGTTGATATTGCCCGCCTTGGCGTGGAAATTATTGTTACGCGTGATGTGGGTCGCCCCCACACTGAGGGCAAATTCGCCAAATTCGGGGCGGCGGCCATCGTCCAGAATATACACTTTCAATTTATCGGCAGGCCAATCCAGTGCCAGTGCGGCCATCACCGTGGGGCGCACGACCGACAGCGGTTCGTTATAGCTGGGAATATAGATATCGACCGAGGGCCAGGTACTGCTATCGTCCGGCAAGGGATGCGGCATGCGTTTGAGTGGCCAGATGGTTTGGAAAAAACCCAGCACCAGCACCGCCCAGGCATACAGTTCTGCCGCCAACAGGCCCAGGCCAAAAAAGATATCCACCCCCACTTCATTACCCAGGGTTGCGGTAAAGCGCCAATATAAGTAGCGGGTTGATACCAGCAGCGACATGCAGATTAAAATCAGCGTGAACAAGGTGCCGGTATAACGCCGCAAATACAAAGCCACGCCGATTAACAGTGCGGAAAACCAGAGTTGTTCGGCCAGCGTAAAGGGAATGGTGATGATAAATACCACCAGCGGCAAGCAGGCGGCCAGTGTGAGTATGACCACGCCGGGGATATTCCAGACCTGCCAATCGATTAAAAACGTGCCCCATTGGTTGATGCGGCCATATAAATATTCCGGCAGTTGGGTGGAGGCACGCGAACCGCTTAAGCGTTGGCGTACGTGGTGGAACCAGTAGAGTGGGTTGAGCTTCATGTCATACCACTACTGAGCCAGGCGGCCAGACGTTGCAAATCGTGGGTTGCTTGGCAATGGGGGTCATATTCCAGCACCGGTTGCTGAAACGCCAGCGCTTCGCCTACCGCTTCATCGCTATGAATGCCGATGGGAGCCAGACGTTCGCCCAGATTATGGCGCAAAATTTCTGCCACGTCGCGCCGCAAGGTGGAGGCGGTGTCGATTTGATTGAGCAGGTAAATGCTGGGTAAATCGGGCCGCAGTTGCGCCATATCATGCAACCACGATTCCATGGCCGGGATGGTGAGAAACGAGGCCGCGTCAGCCAATAGCACGATCAGTACCAAATCGGCGCAGGCAAAGGCTTGGCGTAAATACACGGTGGGGCCGGGCGGGGTATCGATCAATACCACCCCCTGATCCAGCCCGGCAGCGGCCAATTGCTGGCCAACCCAATGCGCTTGGTGGTCGAGCAATGCTTCAAATTCGATGCGCTCTTCTTCACTGGCGCTGCCATAGGGGATGCAATGCACGCCAAATTGGCTGGGCAGGGTGATTTCTGCCCAGTCGCCGTGGGCTTTGAGCGATTGTTGGCAGGCACCCACAGGGTGATCGTTCGAAATGCCAAAGTGCAAGTGCAGCGAATTTTGCGGGTCCAGATCAAGCGCCACCACCTGCGCGCCAGTTTGGGCGAGCGCAGCAGAGAGATTGGCGGTGGTCGAAGTTTTACCGACGCCGCCTTTCATTGACACGATGGCGATAATAGTCAAGGTTTCCTTTTCCGGCCAAACAGGCCTTTTGCTGGTTCGGGTTCGGGTTGTTCCAGGCGTGCAAACAGGCTGGCGAGCTTGTTTGTGGGCTGATTGGATTCGCCGGTATTGGTTGCATTGGTTGCATTGGTTACATTGTTTACATTGGTTACGGCGGCTACATCGCTCTGACTGGCCTTGCCAAAGAGTGACTTTTTGGGCTGCGCAGCTTCAGGCGCACTGGCGGGGGGGGCTTTGGCGAATAAGCCACGCGGCGCGCCGGGCACGGTGGGCACGGTGGGCGCGGTGGGGCGTGTGGCAATGGCGGGCGCTGCTTCGGGCTTTGCCTTGGCGAACAAGCCACGGGGCGCGCTATGCGCGGGCGCGGCATGGGTTGGAGCAATATGAGCTGGAGCAATATGGGCTGGTGCTGCCACAGGCGGCATGGCAAAGGCATTGCGTGCTTTGCCCAATTTGAGTGCGGGCGCGGCGATTTCTTCTTCCGGTGCGCTGATCGGTGCCAGCCTGTGCGCGAATGGGGTGGCGGCGGCGGCAGCGGGAACCATGGAGCGCAAGCCTTTGGCGATTTGCTTGCCCAGGCTGGGGGCTGTTTTTTTGCTGGTGGGCTTGATGGGCGCGGGTGCGGCAGCCGTTTTCTCCCAGATTTTTTTTTCGCTGCTTTGCAGTTGGGGCGGTGGCGAGCGTTTTTCCAGGTCGAGCGTTTTAAACAAAGGCCAACGCTCCTGCGCCTGGGCCGCATTGTTTTCGGTGTCAAACTCTTTGAACTGTTTGTTTTTGGCCCCGATGGATTTAAACAAACTGCCTACATCATCATTATCTTGTCGTGTCATAAAAACCTCTGGTGTTTCTGGCGGTTTTGGCTTTAGCGCCCAAACCGGAATTGCAAATCCATGCCTTCGCCACCGACCGCTGCCACTTGCATGGCATCACCCGCCCCCAGGGTTTTAAAGACATGTTGATAAAACCCTTCGAGCAAACCCACGCTCCATTCCAATTGCTCATCGCCAAAAGCCTGGGCCAAGGGCGCAGCATAATGGTAGATATCGACATTGGCTTTGGCTTCCTGAAGGCTGACCCAACCCCAGTTCATGCTTTGCCAAAATTCATTTAAACTTGCTTCCAGATCGGCCAAAGTTTCAACGCCGAGAAAGCGCGCTTCCACGTCAATCGCAAAGCGCGCACCGACTTGGGTGAATAATTGTCGCAAATCAGCAACATCAGCACGTTCCGCCATTTCGACCGCAAGCGCACGTAAAATCGGCAGCCATTGCGGGGCGACTTGCCCGGCGCGAAAGTATTGCTCCAAGGTAGATGCTTCCATTATGTTTTTGTCTCCTGTATTGGAAAAACAGTGTCTTGAAAGTACTATCAAGCCATGTCAAACCATGGGGGGTTCAGGTCGAATTGCGCGTGTTTTGGGCGGATGGACAACGTAAAGGGACTGCTTTCTTAGTCTACCTTGTTTTTTTGGCAGAAACACGCCGGGACGGGGTATCAGATCAGGGATTGTGTCAGCCGCGTCCGTTACTCCGGATCATCCATTGGTGGGGGAATGAATTTGCGAAATTTTGCCAGGCTATCGCGCAGCATATATTCAATTTGCGCATTCACACTGCGCATCTCCTGGGCGGCCAGTGCTTCGAGTTCGGCCCACAGTTTGGGGTCTACCCGAAGCAAAAATTGTTTTTTCCCGCTTGCCATGATGGTCCCAGAATTAGTTGTATAAAGTACCAGTATTGATAATCGGCTCCACTTCGCGTTCGGCGCATAATACCACCAACAAATTGCTTACCATGGCGGCCTTGCGCTCATCATCGAGTTCCACGATTTGTTTTTCCGACATCGCATTGAGCGCCAGTTCCACCATGCTGACGGCACCGAGCACGATTTTTTTACGTGCGGAGATGACCGCTTCCGCTTGTTGGCGACGCAGCATGACGCCAGCAATTTCAGGCGCATAGGCCAAATGGGTGAGGCGCGCTTCCTGGATTCGTATCCCGGCGGCAGCCGTGCGCACTTGCAAGGTGTCCACCAAACGGGTTAAAAATACGTCGCCGCCATTCATCAGGGTCAACTCTTTGGTGTCGTCGCTATCATTATGATCATAATTAAATTCCGTGGTGACGTGGCGCAAGGCGGCTTCGGCTTGCACCCGGACAAAGGTTTGAAAATCCTCCACATCAAAAATTGCACGGGCAGAATCTTCAATTTTCCAGACCACGGCAGCGGCAATTTCAACCGGGTTGCCGCGCATATCGTTGACTTTTAAACGATCCATATTCAAGTTGTTCGAGCGCAACGAGACTTTTCGCTTAATGTAAAACGGGAGTGACCAACGCAAACCACTCTCTCTCACCGTCCCGCAGTAGGCACCAAACAAGAGTAAGACTGCCGCTTGATTCGGTTGCAAGGTATATAAGCCCGTGAAGTTGAAAGCCGCAAACAACACCAGTAGTGGGATCGGTATAACCCATAGGTTTATACACATCTCGAAAGATATTAAAATATAAACTAATAATGCTCAAATAAAATATCACTCATTTTTGCAACACATAAAATAAAAAGTGTAGAAAAACGAAAAAAAG
>JBKJLF010000252.1:0-24605 GCA_046597185.1 Burkholderiaceae bacterium
CCGGCGTGGGCAATTGCCCGGCATGGATATTGACCTGAATCGCTGGCAGAATCAGCGTCGGCATCGCCAGCGTGGCATCGCGCGCGCTACGCATGGCGACAAAGGCGTCGCAATGAATGCCGTCGTGCAGATGGATGTTGCTGCTGCGCTGGTCGGCCACGGTGCTCTGCCAACCGGGCCGCGTTGCGCTGGCGGATAGTCGTGGCACATAAACAGCCGAGTAGCGGGCGGCAGCGCCAATAGATTTTGTACCGATTCATACAATAATTTGGCGTTGCCACCCGAAAAATCACAGCGCGCACTGCCGACATCGGGCATGAATAAGGTGTCGCCGATAAAAACGCTGTCGCCAATTTGATACGCCATGTCCGCTGGCGTGTGGCCGGGGACGTACAATGCAGTGGCACGCAGGTCGCCTATTTGAAAAACCTCGTCGGCTTCAAACAGATGATCGAACTGGCTGCCGTCGGTGCACACTTGCGGTTCTAAATTGAAGATTTTGTGAAACACCCGCTGTACCGTTTTGATCATGCTGCCGATGGCGATTTTGCCGCCGAGTTGGGCTTGCAGATAGGGTGCCGCTGAAAAATGATTCAGTCAAATATTCATCGTTTCAATACCCCATGTCAAGTTCCTGCGCTTGCGCGGCCAGCGCGTCGAGCGCCTTGTGTCGCTCCGATGTGCTTTTTGTACCTGCGCACGTCCTCATAACGAACGCGGCGATGGGTGCCGATTTTGTGGAAAGGCATCTCACCTTTTTCCAGCAATTGAACTAAAAATGGCCGTGAAACATTCAGCAGATCGGCCGCCTGCTGGGTCGTCAGTTCGGCCTGGATCGGGGTAACGGAAACGGCATTTCCCTGACCAATTTCAGCCAATACTTCCAGCAATAAACGTAATACCGAGGTAGGGATGGGGACACTGCGCAGCGTCCCTTGATCATCTCGAAATTCAATCAGTTGGGTTGCGGTGTGGGTTTTCAATACCGTTGACAGCACGCGACCCGTTTCACGGGCGAGGGCAATGTCGTGTTCCGACGGTAGGGTTTTGGGCAGAGTCTGGGTTTCCATGAGAGCCTCGGTAACGCTGGGATGAATAGTTTTTTCATTATAGGCGAAATTTGCGAAATAAACGAAATAAACGAAATAAACGGAATAAACGAAATTAAGAAAATTTCCCAAATTAAGAAGATTTCCAAAATGAAGGAAAGCTTGAACCCAACACAAACCAAATCGCTATATTAAGCATGACGCTTCCACCATCGAACTAAATTTGGTGTATATTCAGTCCGATCAAATATCGCTTGAATATTGCCATCAACCGGAAGCCAAAAATGAAATTTTCAGAGCAAGTCAAACCACTTTCTTACCTAAAGTCCCACGCTGCCGACATCATCAAGGGCTTTGAAGACAACCGCAACCCACTGATCATTACCCAAAACGGCGAAGCCAAAATGGTGGTCATGGATATCCGCACCTACGAAACCCAACTGGAAAACCTCGCTTTCTTGAAGCTAATCAAACTAGGCGAGAAAGACATCGCCGAAGGAAAATTTCAAGACGTAGATTCGTTTTTTGCCGAAATGGACAAGGAAGACTAAAAATGGCCTTTCCGGTTGTCATT
The DNA here is from genome assembly GCA_046597185.1 of Burkholderiaceae bacterium. GTDB lineage: Bacteria > Pseudomonadota > Gammaproteobacteria > Burkholderiales > Burkholderiaceae_D > CAMBDR01. Next base: position 1,624 of record JBKJLF010000252.1, read on the forward strand.
CTCCCCAGTGCCAAGGATGATTTTAGAGAAATCAAGCATTACGTGAAAAAAATGCATGGCCAAGCCGTCTGGGCCGATGTAAATCAGCAATTCAAGGGGGTACTCAACGATATTGGCAAATACCCCGTTGCGAGGCTAATTACCGAGGAAGCGCGAGCCTTGGGGCTAGATGATATTCGCCAACGGCTGGTTGGGCAAACCCGCGTAATCTATCAATTTGATGGTAGCCGAGTCTATATGCATATGTTTGCATCCACCCTGCGCGACTTCATGACCCTGCTAACACATCGCTTGCTCAAGGGCATTTAAAGCGTATACCCTCACTAACCCAACTGAACTAACATGATGCGGCGTCGCCCACAACACCCCGAATTATGAAATAATCACAGAATCGTGATTTTGCTCACGAGGTTTTTTGTCGTCCAAAATCTGTGTTATTTCACGCTACAAGCTGGTATTCCAGGCTGTGCGGCTATAATGCAACAATGCTTGCAAAGCGCTCAACCGGGCAATCCAGCATGCTCTGTGGGCCATTCGGTGGGCCGGTTTTTATTTCTGTATGGGGCAGTTAAATCTTATCGGGCGAGGTAAACGGTTGTTTGGCACGCGCACCGCCGTTAATGATCAGGCGTTGGTGGCCCATGGCAAGAAAGGCGTTTTGCGCGATGAATGAACCCGTATCATCCGGCCCACGATGGCGCAGGCTGGCCAGTGCCTGCCCAAACGCCGCCGCATCAATCGGGCGGGTGAAGGAGTGAACCAGAAATAAGCCGCACATGACCGGGCCGCTAGACAAACAGCGCTTGCGGGTTCAAGCTCGCTTCGGTATTGGCCCCGGCCAGCCAACCGAGACTAACCGGCACCTGATACAAGCGGCAGTTGGCGTATTGCGGCCAAATATGGGCCAGACCTGGCACCCACACCTTGGCTGTTTTAATTGGCAATGGCTGGCGTGAATAATTTAAGGCGATGGTTTCCAGACCCAATGCTTGCAAGCGGGCGACGATGGATTCGATCAATGGTTTGATGTCGCCATCGGGTGCAATGGGCGTGTACGCCAGCCTTGGCGCGTGAGCGGGAAGCAAATAATCTTGCGCCTCAATCGCATTAAAATCAAACTGGCTTGACCCTTGCTCGCGAATCGGAATCAACTGACATAGCTCGGTCAAGGCGCGTTGCGCCGCCAGTTGTGCCTGTATATGGCAGCCAAAGCCAAAACTGATGGCCGATGTTTGCTTATGCCGCCCTATGGCCGCCATCACCGGCACGCCAATATCGTTGGTTAAATCGAGCACCCAAAATTCATGCTCCGCGCTTAAGGTGGTGTCCAACAGGCGCATATGCTCAGCCGGGATCAAGCGCATATCAAAGACGGGCCGCCGGATGCGGTTATACCACCAGATGGCGGTAGCGTCGCGTTCAATCAATTCAAACAAGCCTTGCAAGATGGCTTCTTCCAGCGTATTGCCCGCCGCGCAGCCGTTGGAATGCCAGCGCCCAAAGCGATCATCCTCAAATGGAACATTGGTAAAGCAACTGGTCAAGGGTAGATAAACCGCTTCGTTACTGCTCAGCGACCATGCGCTGACCCAGTGAATGGCTTGATCAGCATAAGGCTGGGCCGCCTGTTTTTGGCGCGCATCCGGGTGGTTTGGGTCGGCAAAGCGTTGATATTGGGCCGCGCTATACGGCACCAGTTGCTGAAAATCAACGTGGCGCTGTTTCAGCGCTGAAGCGCGCGCCACAATGCTGGGCTCATCGCCTTGATACAGGGCGCTATAGCGCTCAATCGCTTCACATAAGGCGCTGGCTTGCGATTGTTCAACCGATACGCCTTTACCCAGGCAACGCTGTACAAAGCCAGCCTCGGCCAGCGCAGCATTGGCAGCATTGGCAGCATTGGCAGCACCAGCGGCACCATCCACACTGCTTTTCACGGCGGGGATTTTAAAAAACGCGCTGGAAAAGATTTTGATGCTGTGCTGTTCCGTCCCCTTGAGCATATGCAAGTGAGTAATCACCCCCGTGATCGGGCTGATAAACGGTTGCAGCTTTTTCAGCGTTTCTGCTGGCGCAATGCTGCGCGAGCCGCCGTCGGCGTAAAACGCCTGTTGGCAATGGTTCAGGCGCAGTGGCGCTTCAATTTGTCGGGCAAAGGATGGGTCGCCCGCTTGCGCCAGCACGATGGAATGCAGCTCGACCGCGCCGCTGACGCTATCCAAAATCCTGATCGACGCTTCGTTGGCAAGAATCTGTTGCTGCATCATTTCGCTGATTCGGGCACACTGTTCCATCGGCAGCGCATTAGCCGCCAGAAAGGGAATGCAACGGGTGTCATGGGGAAACAGGGCTTTGGCGAAAGCCCAGGCAGGCGTATTATCGAGCAAGCGTTTTTGCAGCGCTTGAAAATACGCGGCAAACGTGGCGCTGGGGGGCAAGTGCATCAGCCAGATTTTTTTCTCCACCACGCGCACTAGGCATACATGTTTGCCGTCACAATCATGCCCGCCCAAAAGGCTTGGCAAATTGGCGGCCAGAAAACTATCTGCCAGCATCAATCGCAGGCCCGCTTGGCTCGGCCAGTGCATGGCCACGCTGGCGAAGACGGTTTTCCAGCCATCCATGGCTTCTGGCGCTGCAGATGAAGCATTGATCAAACAAATATCGCCTTGCTGCGCAATGATTTGCGATGATTGCTGCGTTTGATTGAGGTAGTGATGGGCGTGCTGCCCTTCAAGCCCCCCCTCAAGCAAAATCTGCTCATTAAGCAACATCCTGATATTTCTGAGAAAGCCATACGATTGCTCGGCAGGCAAGTTCAGCGCCATCAGAATTTGGTTCAAGCTTTTTTCACCGTCAATCAAATTCAGGAAGGGAAACGCTTGACCCGACAAATTAAACGAATCGGTTTCGCTGATTAACAGCACATCATGATTCGCCAAATTGAACCGATTGAATTTGGGGTGCCAATGCAATACTTCGTTCACGGCATCTCCTTAAAAACAAACCGCCATCATTCAATCGAGCGCATAGTCATAAGAGCAAGTATCGTCATTGATCACATCGCATAGACCATACGTGTCGGCTGCTACATGATAGCGCGTTTTATCGGTGACAATGCTGGCGGCAATGGCGATGCGCGGGTGGTCGGAGGCATTGCATAAACTGGCATGCAAGGTATCCTGATCATGAATGGCAATACCGCCCGCCTGCAAATACACCGGAAACTCCTGGCAGCGCTGCTCACCCAATTGGGTTTTTAAATAGTCGAGTTGGCTTGCAACATCCGGGTCTTGCGCGCCCGCAAGGTTAAGGTATTCTCTGACCCGATGCGAACCGATTAAATATCTTAAGGTGCCGGAATCGGGCGTGGTATCGGAAAGCGGTATCCAGAGCGTGAAGCCCCCACTGAGAATCCCCGGCAGATGTTGCGTATCCCGATGATAGCCAATTTGATGTTCTTTGCTTTGATGCGGCGGCTTATAGTACAGTTGCGAACCCCATAGGCGCACCCGGGTAGCGCCACTGAGTCTGGCAATAATATTGCCGATGGCCTGGTTGCACAGCAATTCGCGTATCCGGCTGTCAGCGTAATGAATTTGACCAATACGATTGATGGCACGGGGACAATTTACATCGACCAAATACTGCGGTGGCGTCCCCGTTTCATAAATGCCATTCATCACATCGGCCACGGCGCAATTTGCTTGCGCCAGCGTGGCTTGTGTAAAAATGGCTTCCTGGATAAAAAAGCCGTTTTTTTCGAAGAATATCGAAGATGGGTGGGCTGACATTAAAAACCTGGCAACAGGTAAAAGGTTCATTTGCTCTGCCTGCCAGCAAATCGCACAGTGCCATGCTGCGAAAGCACGATGGTCAGGTTGTTCGAAATTCGGTGATCCACCAGACCAAAGGTTTTCCGGAAATTATCTGATGTATCGGGCAGCGCATTATTCATAATATAACCTCGACTCATATAGCATTAAATATAAATTAGATTAACTTCCGCGCTAATCCACTGCCATTCTAACCTTTACCCCGCCTTTGGGGCCAAATAGAAAGCCTTGCATTTCTGGCACAAGACAAAGATCGATTGGCTCCAGTTTGACCTGCCACAGCAAAATGGCAATCACGACTTTCATTGCATACAAGGTGAACTCAGCCCCCAGGCAGCGACGATTGCCCCCGCCGTAAAACACATGCGTGTAAGGGTCCGGGCTTTTGCCGACAAAGCGTTCCGGGTCAAAGATGAGTGGCTTGTCGTAATGATCTTCTCGGGTATGAATTAAATAAGGACAATTCGCCACCATGGTACCGACCGGAAGTGTGTACTCGCCAATTTGCAGCGGCGCGATCAATAGCCGGGCCGACGAGGTAAATATTTGTGGGCTAAGCCGACAGGTTTCCAGAATGACCGCATCAAGATACGATAGTTGGTCAAAATCCTCAGCTTGTATTGTCTTTTTATCATGCAAAACATCTTCAATTTCGGCTAGGGCCTTTGCATAAACCGCTGGTGCCGCAAACAATTGCGCCATAATCCAGGCCAATGAAGTGGCGGTGGGGGTGTAGCCCGCCGCCAGCAGCGATACCATTTCTGCCTGCATCTGCGTATCACTCAAGCCTTTTTCACTCTCTTGCGCATGCACCAGTGTCGATAAAATACTCTCACGCCCGGATGCATGAGGGCATTTTTTAAAGTCTGCCACCACATCGACAATCAAGTCGGTGCATTCATCAATAATTTGCAGCTTACCTTGGTATGAAAGCCCGGTCTGTACAAATTGGCGCATTCTCTCGCTGATTTGCTGTACTGCCGGGCCATCTTCAACACCGAAATTCATATGCCCCATCACTTGCCGCAGCACATTTTGAAAGCAGCTCAACAAGTCAAAAACCTGATCACGAGGAAAGTTTTCGATTTCCTGGTTCATCACTTGAATAATGTCATCCGCAAATTTGCGGATATTTTTATCACCCTGGATTAATTTACTCAACAATCTTCGCCGTTCGCCGTGCTCACTGCCATCCAGAATAAAGCTGCCCTCAAAGGGCAATAATCTGGCAAATTGGATATAGTTTGCTTTGCCTGCCAGGCAAGTGTCAGATTTGGCTTTATACAGGGTTTTTAAATCATCTTCATGGGTCACAAATACCCACTGGCCCGACGCACCAAATTCACTGACCCCAAAATCACCCAGCGGTAGCGTGAACAGATTGCCATATTTATCCAAACAACGGCGAAAATACGGAAAAGGATTGGTGAAGAAATCACCTGGTAAATCTTCGCTGCCGATTTCCGGGCCTGGCGGCAGTTGCATCATCTTCATCTCCACAGGTGATCTTGATTTCTAAAATAGCTCAACTTTTAATGGCACAATTAAATATATAGCGCTTGTTGATTCAATTCATTTTCACTTTTCCGGGTGTCCAGCCATCCCATTTTTATCGGCACCTCATACAAACGCGGATTCGCCAATTGCGGCCAAATATGGCATAAGCCTAGCACCACGACCTTTGCCGTATAGAGTGGAATGGTAGCACGGCTATAATTGAGTGCCAATGTTTCCAAACCAAACTGATTTAAATGGCTGACAATGGCGAGTACGTCCTGTTTTATATCCATACTGCTGGCCAGCGCATATTCAACGGTTTTTGCTTCAGGGGCAGGATATAAAAACGGATGATCGTCAATGGCATCAAAATCAAATGGTGCGGCATTTTTGTTTCGTATCGCAATTAATTGGCAAAGCTCGGTCAGTGCCCGTTGCGCTGCCATTTCTGGAATCAGATGGCAGCCAAACCCCATGATCCAACCGCCCACAGCCTTGTTTTTACCGATCGCAGCCATGACCGGAATACCCAAATCGGAGGTGAGATCAAGCACCCAAAAATCCCGTTCCGGCCCGGCTTTGGGGTTAATGGTTTCAGTCAATATTTTCAGGCGATCTTGATCCAGCCCGGATAAATCCCAAGCGGGTCGCGTAATGCGGTTATACCACCAAATAGCCGTGGCATCCCGTTCCAGCAGCTCAAACAATCCTTGTAAAATCGCTTCTTCAAGCGAATTACCAGCGGCGCACCCGTTTGAGTTCCAACACCCATAAGCATTATCACCAAAGGGCGTATTATTGAAACACAGGGTTAAGGGAATATGAACGAATTCATCATGGCTGAGTGAATAACATGGCAACCAATGAATTTCAGCATCATCATAAGGTATTGCTGCTTGTTTTCGTTTTGAATCCGGGTGGGCGGCATCGTTAAAATGCTGATACTGCTGATCTGTGTAGGGCACCACCTGTTGGAAGCTGGATGCTCGCTTACCCTGATTTTTTAAGGCGCTCAATGTGCTCTTGATTGACGGCACGTCAGGCTGATACAGTGCGCAGTAGCGCTCAACCGCTTCCGATAGCGCGCTGGCCTTGGATTGAATTTGACTCACCCCTTTGCCAAGACAGGTTTGCACGAAGCCATTTTGTTCAAACCGGCCCATTGGTAGAAAAGGGGTTTTATAAAAACCTGTGCGGTAAATTTTAACCGGGGCATCGTGCTCCACCACCTGCTCAGTAAAATGATTGATTATTCCCGTAATCGGGCTAACCAAACTGCTCAGCTTTTCAACCGTCTGTTCTGCTGAAATACTGCGTGAGCCACCATCCTGGTTGAAATGACTGATGCAACTTTTTAATTGAATGGGTGTATGGATTTGGCGAGCGAAGTCTTCTTCGTTGCCAAGCGCCGGGTTAATGGCATGGCAGCTTGTTTGATTATCGACCAGAGAATAAATGAACAGTTGTTTTTCCAATGGTGTGGCAATCTGAATGGCAATAAGTTTGCAAAGCGCCTGTTGTTGCTGCGTGGCAAATACTTGCCGGGCTTTAAACGGGTGGCCATGCATGCGGTTTGGCCATTGTTGCATCAACCACTTTCGGATGGGTTGGTTGTTCAAAATGCGCTGTTGAATACGCTCAAAAAGAACCCTCTCCGATCTGGCAAATAGCGGACTAATCCAAATATCATCCCCGGATATTTTAAGCAGCAAAAATGGTTGCTCAATTTGCATAAGCCGCAAACGCGGGTCTAAAAAATCATCCACAAGAATAATCTGCAGCGCTTGCTTAAATTCAATGACAAAATCAAGCAGCATTGCCTCAATACCTGCGAAAATGTCCATCGACAGCGCCGATAGCCAATGTATTTTGCTCACAGGTGACTCGGCCCCGCTGGGCCTGTCAATCCCGTCAGAATCAAAATTTGGGTGAAGATAGCATTCCGTATCCGCTTCCACCACCGCAGGACTGGTTGATTCTATCAATAAACCCCATGCCTTGAATTGAAAGACTTGATAATAGAATTGTGCCTCCAGCGATGTGCCCAAGCTATTATTTTCCAGCAAAATTTGATCCGCATTTTTCCGACCATTAATACATGATAAGAACAGATATTTTTCTGCCTGCAGGGAAAACCGCTCAGTTGCAGATATTAACAAAATATCTTTACCAATCGAATAAATATTAAAACGCGGGTGCCAATGCAATATTTTGTTCGAATTCGCTTCCGGCATATTGTCAGACATATTCACACCCGCAATTTCAAACGGTATTTAAACCAAAAAACCGTGCTGCATTATTTTGAAAAATATCACATAATTCCGTTTCAGAGAGCTCCGGCATTTCCTTGCCAATATCATTGATAAATAAATGGCCGTGTTCTGGATGGGGGAAATCACTACCAAATATCAGATTTTTATGGCCTATCATCTGAATAACCTCACGCAAGCACGGCTCACCTGGCTCCACCGCAACCCAGCAGTGCCGTTTAAAATATTCCGAAGGCAGCATCTTAATATGTTGAGCAGTTTGATTCGGGAAATCAGGGTAACAAATATGATCCAAACGCCATAGCCAATGAGGTACCCAGGACGCACCCGCTTCCAGAAAGGCAAATTTCAGGGTTGGATATCGCTCGAAAACACCATTTTCAAGCAATGATAAAAAGCACATCATCATCTCTATCGGATGCGCGCATGCCAATAATGAAAATCGGCTGGTGAACCGATCCGTGCCAGCGGTATTTCCATCCAAATGGGCACTACCGTGAATGGCAATAGCAATATCGTGCCGAACACACATTTCCCAGAATGGCTCATAATCTTCATGCCCTATCACTCTTCCCAGAATAGGCTCAGGCCGAAGCATGACACATTTCCAACCATCATCAACCATGCGCGATAATTGCATCAGCATTTGATTTGGGTCATGCCTGCTTATTACACCAACCGGATGCAGCCTCGCCGGGTTTGCATTGCAATAATTTTTCAACCAACAATTATAGGCATCGGCATACGCAACAGAAACATGGGCCGGGACTTGGCTATGATAGACAAGGCCCAATGCAAAGGTGGGGAAAATACTGGCACTGGTAATATTGGTTAAATCCATGCTTTGTAATTGACCTGCCCCCGTTTTTGCCATGAGCCTCTCATTCAAGCAATTTCCATTGTGCAGCCGGGACTCTGTTTGCAGAGATCTGGTCCAGTTTTTCAGAATAGGAATTTGGCCTACCATATACACCGCTGGCAAGGCCTCGCCATTAACCGATTGATTGGATTGAAGGTGAATCGGGTATTGCTCGAATACCGCCCTGTCACAATATTGTTCCCAAAGTTCGATAGGTTCTATTGCGTGGCGATCTGAATCGTGAAGTGTATGAGTCATGGAAAAGCTGGTTCAAATGGTTACGTAAAAAAAGTTCAATACCTGTTTGAGCATATTCGTTGATAATAAAAAATGAATAATACAGCGTTATATGGTTGAATACTCAAAAACCAGGATGGCAGAAAAAAGCGGTTTGCATATAAGACCAAACCGCACTTATTAATAATACCAATAATGTATCTTCAATTACCTAGAGACATGTGAACGGTTCATTTACTCTATCGGAGATCAAGTCACACATGGCCATTGGGCGTTGCAGTGGGGCTGGTGGCCTTGGGTATTCGACATATGAAGTTCCCGAATAAGCGGCATAATTCCAGTCCTCGTCAACGCCATTCCCAATTACCCCCCATGGTAAATCATCAACCAATTCAATTACAATATTGGAAAATTGTGGGATTCTATAATCTAACGCTGCAAGCATTGCTTTATAGTTCCTTAACGGACTTGAATTTTTAATCCCACCTTTAAGCGATCTCAATGACTGCCAATTGTAAGCAATCATTTTTGGCGCAAAATGTTCCCAAGCATAATCATCATTCATACCTTCGGAGCCACCACGATTATCATCGTTATCCGAATCAAAGTCTGGAGTTCGCATGCTTGAGCCAGTATTAAAAGAATAAATTGTATCTTTTAAAGTCTCACTTTCGGCTAAATTACTCCCTGGCACCTCGGCTCCACAAGGCAAGGTATCGGTTGCAGTAAACTGATAGGGAGGGCGCACCCGCCCATCCTTTTGATCCATATCAAAACCAAATGGGAAGTAACGCCCAAGCTCTTGCCATTGCGAAAGAAGTATTGTCAATGCGCTTGAAATCCTGCATTCTTGCAACTTAAATTCAGCATCAAATTTCGGATTTGCCTTAATTGCTGTGAATTTATCAATAACACCTAACAAGACTAATAACTCTGGAATTGCTGCGGTAGCGTTAGTCGTACTTTGATAAGGTGCCAAAAAGCTATTAACAAACTCATCAACACTCTTTACCTTGTTTGCACCGCCAAAGAAATAATAGTTTTCAGAAAGTGTTTGATTAAGAAAGTCAACCAAACCCTCTCCATCGATACCCTTCAACCATTTAACAATATCTTCTGATAATAAAACACGATTAGGAATTTTGACAGTAAATTCAGAGCTCAGCCCGGTCCATTTGTTCGACTTATAGTTTGCCTGACTAGACACAAAAGGGGTTATTTTGAGAATCTCGTCTGTTCCAGCTTGAGCGCCAAGACTCATACCAAAAAATACAACACTGGTGCCGTCGGAAGATCTTTTGATATTCGCCACACCCATACTGTGGTATACATCGTATAGTGAAACAGACGGTTTTTTGTCGCATGCCGCCCAATAAACCGGGATTGATCGCTGATATAAAGCATCCCATGCATCTCTCGTATCTACAATCCAGGGAAGCGTATTCATATTGCCCATTTTAAACCTCCTTATTAATTGATTTTTACAAACACCCAATTATTCCAAGTGCTTTAACATATGCTGGCGAATCTGAATCAACCCTATCTTCGCCCAACAATTCTCTAATACGATCAGTTACAGCGGTATTTTCACGACTTCCTGCCAAAATATAACTATCGGACAAGGCGTTCAACTCTAAATATGCGGCACCTTGCTCACGGGAATAATCAATGGCAGATTTCAAATGGTTTTCTACCTGCGGAGAATATGATCCGGTTTGACGGTAGAGGCAGTTTGCCATCATTGTATATAGAACAGGATAGGAACCAACAGCCTGATATTGTGTTGCCGTCTGCAAACTAACTCCCAGCAAGGCAACTGCTTTGTCATAAGCGCCTTCACTACAATAAGCATTGGCGAGAAAAGGTGAGTAAAACATTGAAGCAAATCCTTGTCCAGATGCAATAATATCTGCTAAATGCTTTTCCGCTCCGGGTATATCTCTGATGGCGCAGCAATATAGTAGGTCGATATAAATTGTGTGCCAAACTTCACTTCTCGTTTTGCCATGTTTTTGATAATACCTGTTAACCCATTCTATTACTTTGGCATTATTTTCCAAATTAGAATAATAAAATCCAGTAAACATATAGGCAAAAACAATCGACATATCATGTTTCAATTCCTCAGCGTACTCGATAGATTGAATCGCAACAGATAAACCTTTATCAACCTGCCCCAAGTAATAGTAGCTAACAGAACCCATTGCCATTGATTGTGCTTTAACATGAATCCCATACTCCAATGCTGCATTCTCGTCATTTATTTCATCAAATATCTGTATTGATTCATTAAACTCCCTTAATGCAGCGTTAAAGTCGCCATCAGTCACGCGTGTTTGCGCCAAGTGACTAAGAATAGCCATCATTTTCTTCTTATCGCCATTTGCTCTTGCATTCACCAGTAATAATTCACCCAGTTCACGAGCCTGCTTGCGCTCTGATCGATAGTGGAAGCTCAAAAATTGCGCCCATTTACTTCTATCAGATAAATCATCCCATCGATGTAAATCCACCAGCCCTTCTTGTGCGCGCCACTCCAGCACCAAGGATTCGATATTGTTTATAACATCAATCAGTTCTTCAGCACCATAACCTTTGGTGGTCAACACAACCGGCAATGAAACCTCGTAGGATGACAACAACAGTGTAATTCTGGAACTTTTATCCGCCACTTGACCTGACCATTCCAGATTTTTAGCGACAGAATCCAATGCATCAAGATTCGATGACTGCTTTATCTGTTGCTTTGATAATTTGATTCCATAGTTAACCGCAGACTCGTACTCCTGCGCATCCGCGAAATGATGTGCCATTAAACCTGGATTGGCTGCCGCCTGGGCGCTAAACTTTTCTTCCAAAGTCGTGGCAATGGCTTTATGAAAATTCTGTTTGCTCACGCCAACAATACTCTCATAAGCCGCATCCCGAACCAAAGCATGCTTGAAGATATAACTATCACCGCCAACTTTGCGGTGTTGAAAAATAAGCCCGCTTTCAATCAATTCCGTCAAGCTGTTTTGGATATGGCTTTCCCCTTGGTTTGAAGCGGCGACCAATAAATCATAATCAAATTCTCGGCCAATGGTAGCGGCCAGTTGGGCCGTGGTTTTGGCATAAACCAAGGAGTCCAGTTTTTGCTGTAAAGAATCGCGCAAACTGCCGGGCACTTCCTGCAATTTATCTTGACTGACAAAATCAACCCGCTTGGCAATGGTTCTGACCAGATTTTTTTGTTTTAGCATGTTCACCAATTCTTCGATGAACAAGGGGATACCGTCGGTGCGTGTTACCAAAACATCCAGCACTCTGGGCGCAACCGTGACATTATCAAATAGTGCCGATATAAACTGGGATGTGGCTTCAGGCGCGAGCTTGGCCAGACTGACCTCTTTAAAACCCAAACCGTTCAACACGCCCGGCAAAGCTTGGCGTGAGGTGCTGATCAACACATCCTTCGATTCGACAAAGGCCAATGAGCGAACGAATTGCGCCAGAAATTCCAAACTGGTCGGGTCAGCCCAATGCATATCCTCAAAAATAAATAGCTTGCGCTGCCCCGCCTGAGCGTGATCGCCCGCCTGACTGGCGTCGCTTCTGTGATGGATTAGCAAGCCATTGAGCGTAGAGAAGAGTACTTTCTTTTGATGTTCTGGCGGCAAGGTGCTTGCCGTTAAATTGTCCGGCAACACCAGATTGAGCCACACCAACAAGATTGCCAGACGCTCGTTATTGCCAGGGCCGCCAACTTCATTGGTCAATACACCTGGTTGATGAACCGCCTGACTCAGGCGTTCCTGTAGTTCTGCAGGGGTGAGCGAATCCAGCGAATATTGATATCGCAAAAGATTCAGGATGGGATAAAGCGCATTGTTCTGATACTCGGGCAAACACTGTGCCACCTGGTGTGACATATTTCGTGCCGCATTCCGGAGTTCAAACACGAGGCGCGATTTGCCAATGCCCGCTTCACCCGAAACATGGGCCAGTTTGGTTTGCGATTGGTCAGAGGTGCCAATGATATTTTTAAGGGTGCTTAGCTCCGGGTCCCGGCCAAAGAACGGGCGATTTTTTTGCGTGCCGCGTAAAAATCCAAAGGCTTCAAGCTGACGCTCGGCGAGCAGGCTAAAACGCGGAATCTTGATCACCTCGGTTTCGTTGCCACGGCTCGCAACGGATTCAAATTCAATATAGGTATCGAGCAATTTTCGGGTGCTGTCGGAACACAGAATTTGATTAAATTCGGCGCTTCTGGAGAGTCCCATGGCAATATTGGGCGTGCTGCCCTCGGGCAGCGCATCAGCATAACAGGTGACAAACCCGGTATGCATGCCGATACGGATCAGGAATTCAATACCCTGCCCGGCTTTCAGTAATGCATTGCGCCGTTTGAGGTTGCTGACGATATCCAGTGCGGTGCGCGCGCCAAAACGGGTATCGTTTTCGCTGGCCCCCGGATAGCCAAAATAAAATAACAGGTTATCGCCCAGCGTGCCGACATGATAGGCCCCATAGCGTATCGCCGTATCCTGACACTGGTTTTTCTGGTCGGACAGCAAGGTATCAATTAACTCGGGCTGCAAGGCATGTGAATCATCGGTTCTTATGCTGAGCAACACACTGAGGATGGTAATTTGCTTTCTTTCGGTCAGCTTGGAGCGATAAATGCCACTAGCCACCAACTCCAGGGTTTCATCCTCACCATTACTTACTACGCCTTGGGGTTTCTGTCCAGCCAAATCACCCACCAAGCTGGAGAAATTGATTTGCGCCAGCTCCCGGTACAACATTGCCGCACTACCAGCACGTTCGCTCGCTTTTTTATTCAGCACCCGGCGCAGCAGGCCCGCCACCGGGTGGCCAACGATCGATGCGGGAATGGGCACATTCGAGGGGCTTAATTGCTGGTGAAAAATGGAAGCCAGGCTGGAACCGGAGATGGTGGGTTTGCCGATTAAACACTCGATAAATACCAAACCCCACACGTATAAATCGGTTTTAAGCGTCGGCGGTTCGCCACGCAATTGCTCAGGCGCGCTATACGAGGGCGTACCCAACACTTCGCGGGTAAGGGTCAGGCTTTTATAATCAAGCTGGCGCACTTCATTGACCAAAGTACCGATACCAAAATCAAGTACCATGGCATGGGTTTTGGCCCCCGCATTGTTGAGCATGATATTGGCCGGTTTGATATCCCGGTGAATCACCCCTTGCTGGTGCGCATGCACCAGGGCATCCAACACTTGCGCCATAATTTCAGCCGCCGCAGTGGGCACCATCGCGCCCCCGCTACTCAAAACGTCTTTCAGGGTTTTGCCGTTAACATATTCAAATACGGCAAACAACAGGTTTTCACCCGAGCGCCCTTTATCCAACAAACGCACGATATTCGGATGTTGCAGCTTACTACCGAGCAATGTTTCACGTTCGAAGCGATCGACATACCGCTTTTTGGTCTCTTCATCAAAATCGGCAGAAAGCGTCAAAAATTTGATTGCCACGAGTTGATTGGTACTGATCTGCCTGGCTTTATAGACTTCACCAAAACCACCTTGACCAATTTTTTCGAGAAGTTCGTAATTATCAGATTGAAATTGCATGTCGAAGCCCTAAATGCTATTTTTTTGATTTAACTACATCGTTGGCAAGCCAACAAATTTGGCTCTTTGTATTCTATTAGATTTTATCAGCGGATGTGCAGAATTTGGTAATGATTATTACCTGCATACTGACTCTGAAAACCATTCAATCTGATTCGATTGGAAGGGTGTCAGTTTCCATTACTTTACGTGCCTGCGAAGACAGCGGACGCTAACCATTCACGAATAAATAATCACGAATTAGTGGTGTTTAAATAATGCAATTTACCGAAGAAAGCGATCATTGAAAAATATACAAAACTATTCCACTTGCAAAATATGATGGTATGCATCAAACAACATAAAATTCTCCGCATCTGGATGATTTACTGTTGTTATTTAACCTCGATTCACAATGATCACAGCGCAGCAATATTTTTTATTTGTAATCAAACTCGTGATCAAATTCCCAAGGTACGGCGCACCCAGGCCAGCGGTTTGCGTAGCACGTGGTAAATCAGGGGTGCCCAGTCGCCATAGATTTTGGCGGTGCCCTTTAAACCAATCCGGGGCGGGGTTTGGTTGGCGAGGAAATCCGCCTTCAAAAAGTAAGCCACGAAGCCTTCGGCTGCCATCACCGGTTCGTAACTGGCTTGTACCAGACTGGCATCCAGCGGGCTGAGCGGTGCCACATTCAGGTAGAGTTTAACGCTGGCACCGGGGTCGAGGTTAAGCGCGTCATCGACCGCCAAATGGATCGCCACTTGCACCCGCTTGGGGTCGGCCAATTGCACAATCCGCTCGCCCGTTTGCACCGGGCGGCCGATCCAGTCATTCGGATCAGAAAACACCACGATGCCGGCCTCGGGCGACTTCACTTGCACCCGCGCGGCCAAATCTTTGGTGTAATCGGCTTCGGCTTCTTTTTCTTCCAGCTTGGCTTTGAGCGACGATAAATCGGCCTTGCTGGCCAGGTCGGAAAAGGCTTTTTGGGTGACGCGCAAGTAATCTGCTTCGGCCACGGCGCGCGCTTTGGCGGCCACTTCATTGCGGTTGCGCACATTGGTGTCATCCAGCGCAAACAACAGGGTATCGGCATTCACCGCCTGATTGGGGGTGACAAAAAAGCGCGCCAACACGCCATCGCTGGGCGCGGCGATCAGTTTGGCGTCTTTGCCGACAATTTCCGCCGGGGCCAACACGGTTAAGCGCATCGGCAGCGCAGCCAGCACGATTAAGGCCAACCACAACCATTTACGCTTGAACAAATTGGGCAGGCTGTGCAGCATTTGCCACCACCAGGGCGTAGCGGCACGCCAGGCCCATAAACCTTGCCCATAGACAAAAGCCAAGCGCTCCAGCAAGGCCAGTTCGTGTTGAATCGGGGCTTGTTCAAAGGCCAGCCACAGCCCGCCATTACTGCCGCCCTCGGGGGTGCGCAAGGGTAGTGCGACCACGTGCTCGGGCATCCATTCGCGCCAACCGTCTTGCAAGGCTTCGGGCAGGGTATCGATGCTGACGGCTTGCGCTTTGCCGGGTTCGAAGTTGAGCGTGCGCAAAACCTGGTTCAGCCATTGCCGAAAGGGGGAATCGCCACCCAAATCGGCCAGGCCGGAAACCAATTCCAAATGAGGGGTGCCCTTTTCTTCTTGCCGCCATAACACGGCTTGCCGATAGCGCACAATGCGCCAGGTGTCGTTGACGGCAATAAATTCGATGGCGCTGGCGCTCGCGGCTTGCCGTACCTCTTGCTCAATTTGCAGCAGGCTACCAATTGCATCGACATCTATTTGTGGCTGTGCCAAAACTTCACTCCCTTGGCGCGATCAATCGCGCCTGCATCAATGTGTGGATCTATTTTTTGGGCGCATCGGGGAAGATTGCCAAACCGCTCATGCCGGGCAATAAACCATCGATATTGCCCACCACGTCGGCTTCAATTTCGATCGATTGGCTGACCGCATCGACCTTGCCGTTCATGCGCGCCACTTTGGCGTCGTATTTTTTACCGGTTTCTTCAATTTGCATGGAAAACGCGGTGCCGACTTTGGCCCAACTGAGCCACATTGACGGGATGTGTAATTGCGCCTTCAATTTTTTATCGTTGACGATTTCGATCAGGGGTTGGCCAATATTGACGCTTTCAAATGGCTTGACATGCAATTTGGTCACGCGGCCAGAAAACGGCGCGCCGATTTGACACAAGCGCAGTTGCGCCTGATACAACTGGATTTGCGCCTTGAATTTTTCCGCGCCCGAGGCCGCTTGCTGCACTTCCAACTCACTCACCGATTGCATGGCTTGCATTTTCAGACGCGCTTCATAGGTTTGCTGGGCACCGTAAAATTCGGCTTTCGCCATTTTTAAATGCGCGTCCTGCTCTTCACAAACAAAACGCAACAGCGATTGCCCGGCTTTGATCGGCGCGCCCAAGCGCACGCCGATTTGTTCGATACGCCCGGCCATTTGCGCGGCCAGCACGCTTTCCTGTTCTGCCAGCACCAACACCCGGATACTGCCTGTTGCCGACATTTTGGCGGCAGCAGGGACACTTGCAGCAGGGCCGGGGTTGGTGACCGCGATGGCGGATGCGGGCCCCAGGGTGTGTAATCCAAGCCAGGCGCACAGGCCTGGCACTACCATTACTGCTTGATACAATTTCATGACCATGCTTTCTGTTTCAATTACGGCTGGGCGGTGCGCAACATGCCAGCGATTTTGACGGCAGCCGATTCGGTCGCGGCATCGCCAAACAAGGCCCAGGAATTGGGCACGCTGTCGGAAATCACCGAGCGATAGGGCAAGGTGCCCAGCACTTGTTCGCCCCGCGAGACGGTCCACACCAGCTCCACCGGACGCACGCCACCGCGTGCCTCGCCAACCGTGGTTTGAGCGCTGACCAGCACCGCGCTGCTGGCATCATCCGATACCTGCGCGCCTTGTTCATGCAACTGATTGCGCAACAGTGTGGCTAAATCCAGTTTGCTACCGCTGGGTGCGGCGATGGCAGCCACCGCCACCACGGGTTTGGGGCCAACTTGGGCAATGGTATTGAAACGGGTTTCGCGCCAGGCCAAATCAGCCTGTTCAAGCTGTTTGCTGAAGGTTTTGGTGTCGGCGGTTTTGGGCACATCGGGTATCAGATCGGCCCCCACCGAGTTAGCCACCCGGGCATAGGCGGTTTGCAGTGCCGCCAGCGAGGCATAGCGCTGCATGTCGGACAAGGCTGATTTGACTTCGGTACGCAAGACTTCCATTTCCGATTCGGCGTTGGCACGGCTGGCGGCGCGGGTGTTTTTCTCGATGCGGGAATCGACATCGGCGGCTTGTACGCTGAGTAAATAATCTTCATGCGCTTCTTTATAGCGACGAGCGGCAATGCGCACCTGGGTCAGTACCGCCATACCCAAGGCCACGCGGCGGGTTTCGTCAAGCTGGCTTTGCACTTCGGCGTTGCGCTTGAGGGTTGGATAGGAGAAGGCGCGCAGCAAATTGAAGGAAATGGTGCCAGTGGCTTCGGTCCAGCTATTGTGGAACAAGAATTTGTTACTGTCGTGGTTGCCGGACAGATTCAAATCAATACCCGGCAAAATCGATAGCAAGGCACGGCGCGCTTCGAGTACCGAGATTCGTTTACGGTAATCTTCTTCGCGCAGTTCAGGGCGGTTTTTCAGGGCCGCCAAATCCATCGCATCCAAGTCATCCATGGCACGCATATGGATGGCGTCTTTTTCCTGCCCGCCGCTGGTGAGCTTCAGATTGGTTCCCGGACGCACATTGATCAATGCCGCCAACTCGGTTTGCGCCAGCACCAAATCCTGACGCCGGGCCACGATTTGCTGGTGCAAATCGAGCAAGGAACGCTGGAATGACAGCGCTTGCAGCGGGGGCAACAGGCGCTCTTTTTCCATGCGCTCACTGCGGCCAATGGCTTCGCGCACGCGTCCCATCAAGCCATCAAGACGCGGCAGTGCTTGCTGTGCGCCATAGGCACGCCAGAACGCCTGGCGCACATCCTGCGAAATGTTTTGCACGACTTTGCGCTTGCGCTCTTCGGCAATCAAGACCTGGTTGGCTTGCTGCTGGGCCCGCACATAGCTGACACCAAAATCGAGTACATTCCAGGCCAGTACCGCATTTTCGGTATGGCGATTGCGTTCCTGGCCGCCGCTAAATATCCGGCTTTCGACCCCGCTAGCCAGATCGACGGAATGCGACCCGGCATCGTTGCTGCGCGAATCATAGCCCGCCGACAGGGTCAGACGCGGCAACATGTCGAATTTGGCGACATCGAGTTGCGCGTTGGCCATGGTTTGTTCCATGGCGCGCAAACGATAGTCATAGTTGTATTTCAGGGCCCGGGCAAATGCGTCGTGCAAGCTCAGTTCCGCACTGACTGGCTCGACATCTTTAAACAGGGTTTGCAGATCCTGTTGAACCCGGCTCTGGCGCTGTTCATCGGTTACCGGCTCTGGCACCACGGCACAACCGCCCATGGCCAGCAACAAGGCTGCAACGGGCAGCAAGCGCAGGTTCAAGCTCGCTTTAGCGGCTTGGGTAAAGTTCAATTTAGTTGCCAATTTCATCCCCTTGTCATTATTCATCATTCGTGATTCACCATTACTCATTGATCAATTCAACCGCTTCGGTCGAACTGCGAAGGCGTTGCGCCAGCAGCAAATGCTGCAATGTTGCATTGCCGCTGGCACTAAAACGTGCGCCTTCACGCTGTATTTGTTGCGACAGGGCAGGTGCGCCCTCAGACTCATGCGGGTCTGCTGCTTGCCAATCGTCAGCGTTCAAGCCCTCGTTGGTCTGGTTGCGCTGCCCCAACAAGCCCAGCGCCGACAGTAGGTCGCGGCCACTGCCAATTGCTGACAGCTTGACCGGAGCGCCTTTGTCAGTGCTGCTGGAACGGCCTTCATTGGCGACTTTGCTATTGCGCAAATGGAAGCTGGCCGAGACTTCATTGCCCTTGCTATCGCGTGCTACTACCCGAATGATCAGATCGGTTGGCGCATTGCCCGGTGGGGTACCGTTGAAGGTGCCAGTGGCGGCATCAAAGCGCAGCCATGAAGGCAGGGCTTGCTCGGTTTTGCCATCGCTACTGAGCATAAAGGCGGAAAGGGTCACTGGCGAACCGTCACTGGTGATAAAGGTATCACGCGGGATGGTGAAGCTGATGGCTTGTCCGGGCGCAAAGCGGGTATCCGTCAATGGCCGACTCTGTACCAATGGTGATAGCAAGCTACTGCTGTCTGGCAAAGAATCACGGTTATTACCCGACCCCATGTCACCACGGGCTTCGCTGGCGGCACGCGCAATCGGGGTCTGCGCCACGTCGCCATTGAGCGCGCCGCTCACTGGCAGCGCTGCTGCAAATTCGGATTCGGCCGGTGTTACATGTGGAATCGGGTCAGGCAAGGGGTGGGAATTGTCAGTGCGCGGCAGCGGCAAGGTTATGACGATGGTGCTTGCTGCCGAGGCGGCGCTGACATTGCCCGCCGGATCGGTTGCGGTAGCGGTAACCTGATGATTGCCTGGGCTCAGGGTGACGCCGGATACCGTCCAGTTGCCAGCCGGATTGACCGTGGCGCTACCGACTGCGGTGCCATCGGCAAATATCGTGATCACGCTGCCGGGAATGCCATCGCTACCACGCAGTACCACATTGGTCGATGTGCTATTGGTGCCGCCATCGGCCAAACGGGGTGCTGTGGGTACGGCCGGGGCACGGGTATCGATGTTGATTGGCAAACCCTGGGAAGACGGCCCGGTGTTATTGGCCGCATCGGTGGCACGCACGGAAATAACATGGGAGCCATCCTCTAGTGGCACACTGGCAGTAAAGCGCCAGTTGCCCGTGGCGTCAGTGACAGCCACACCCAGCAGCGTGGCACCGTCAAACACGCTGACTTTGCTGCCGGGCTCGGCGGTGCCGCTCCAGGTCGGGCGGTTATTGGCGGTAATGTTGTCGGTGTTTGAGCTACCGGTATCGCTGGCAGTGGCCAGATCGGGCTGCGAGGGTGCGGCAGGCGCGACGGTATCGAGCGCCAAATCGAGCGAAGCCCCGGCTGCATTCGCGTTGCCAGCGGCATCACTAAAGGCACCGACATTCACACTCACCCGGCCAACGCTGGCCACGTCGGTGGTGGGAGTAAAGGTCGCGGTATAGTTGCTGCCGCTACCGCTAAAGTTCGACAGGGTGCCGCCGGTGACGGCAATATCGCTGACGTTAAAATCGGTGGCATTTTCAGAGAGCACAAACTTTAAGATGGCAGACTCACCGGCACCGAGTGCGGTCTTGTCAGCGCTGATGGCAATGCTTGGGGTAATGGTGTCGCTTGCCAGGGTCACACTGGCCCCGGTTTTGTTGGCATTGCCAGCAAAATCACTAAATTTGCCCTCAACCACGCTGACGCTCACATTGCCCGCCGTATTGGGGGTGGGAGTAAAGTCGGCCTGGTAGTCTTTGCCATTACCACTTTCACGGAAGTTGCTCAATGTACCGCCACTAACGGCCACATCGGCCAGGGTGAAGTCGCTTGCCGCTTCACTCAAGCTAAAGCTGATGGTGGCGGTTTGCCCGGCACGCAAGGCGCTACTGCTGCTGCTCATGTTAATGGTGGGGGCAATGCTATCGACGCTTAAGTTGAGTGACGTTGCCAAGGCATTGGCATTGCCTGCCGCATCGGTAAATTGGCCTGTGGCAATGCTCAAAATACCATCCAAGGTGCTGGCCGGCGTGGGCACAAATTTGGCAGTGTAACTTTTGCCGCTGCCCGTAAAGTCTGACAAAGTACCACCTTGCACCACAATATCGCTGGCGCTGAAATTGGATGCGCTTTCCGACAGGGTAAAGGTGACGATGGCCGTTTCACCGGCTTTCAAGGCAGGATGATCGCTGCTGATCGCCACCACAGGGGCAAGGGTGTCAATGGCGTAGGCATTGGAGCTGGTCGTGCCCACGCCTTTATTCGGCGCAGCGGTCTGGTAACCGGTGTTATTGAGCACAACGTGGTTATTGGCAAATTCGACGCCGGCATCGGGCGTGAGGGTTGCGGTCCAGGTGATACCGCCATCACCGCTACTTAAGCCGGACAAGGTCGCGTGATCGACTGTAAAGTCCGCCAGATCGACACCGGTTACCGCTTGCGAGAAGGTGACTTTGACCTGGGAGGTGGCACCGATGTTCAAATTGCTGGAAATGACTTCCACCTTGGCGGTCGGCACCATGGTATCGATCGTGTAGTTGCTCGTGCTGCTGGCCGCGCCGAACAGATTGCCAGCCAGATCGGTCACGCTGCCCGCTTTGAGGGTGATGATATTGCTCAGGTCTTTGATCTCGACGGTGGGGGTGAACGTGCCTGTCCAGGTTATGCCGCCATCAGACGAACTGACATTGCTAAGGGTGCCGTTATCGATCATCAAATCGCTATTGTCGAAATTACTGACCGCTTCGCTAAAGGTAATGGTAAGGAGTGACGCTTCACCGGCCACCAGGGCGCTATCAGCCAGCGCCACGGTGGCGGTGGGGACGATGCTATCGACGCTCGCGTTGCTCGAATCAGCCGTGGTCTTGGTATTGCCTGCGTTATCGAGCACCGTGACACTGGCGTTGCGATTGGTGGCAGTGATGGCACCGGCCACAATGGTATAGCTGGCAGTCCAGGTACCGCCGCTATTGCTCATGGCCACTGCGGCACCGCCGCCAAACTGGCTCAAATCGGCGGTGACGCTGCTAAGCGTATCGCTGTTGTTATCACCGCCTGCGGTGTTGTTCCAGCTCACGGTGACGGTGTCGCCTATCCTGAACGCGCCACCGGTGCCAGACGCGCCACTGATGCTAATGTTGCTGTCGGTGACAAGTGGCGCAATGCTATCGACGCTGGCGTTGCCGCTATCGGCTGTGGTGGTGCTGTTGCCAGCGTTGTCGCTGGCCGTGACGCTGACGTTACGGCTGGTGGTATCAATCGCGCCGGCCACGATGGTATAGCTGGCGCTCCAGGTGCCGCTGCTGTTGCTCATGGCGACCGCTGCGCCGCCGCCAAACTGGCTAAAGTCGGCGGTGGCACCGCTAATCGTATCGCTGTTGTTGTCACCCCCTGCGGTATTGTTCCAGGTGACGGTGACGGTGTCGCCGACCTTGAATACACCACCTGTACCGGTGGCACCGCTGATGCTGAGGTTGCCGTCGGTAACGGTGGGGGCAATATTATCCACGATGGCATTGCTGGTATCCGCCGTGGTGGTGGTATTGCCTGCGCTGTCGCTGGCGGTGACGCTAACATTGCGGCTGGTGGTATCAATCGCACCAGCCAAAATGGTATAGCTGGCGCTCCAGGTGCCGCTGCTGTTGCTCATGGCGACCGCTACGCCGCCGCCAAACTGGCTAAAGTCAGCCGTGGCGCTGCTGATGGTGTCAGTGTTGTTATCGCCCCCTGCGGTATTGTTCCAGGTGACGGTAACGGTATCGCCAATCTTGAATGCGCCACCGGTGCCCGTAGCGCCGCTGATGCTGATGTTGCCATTGGTCAGGACCGGGGCGACGTTATCGACGCTGGCGTTGCTGCTATCAGCGGTGGTGGTGGAATTGCCTGCGTTGTCGCTGGCGGTGACGCTGACGTTGCGGCTGGTGGTGTCAATCGCGCCAGTAACGATGGTATAGCTGGCGCTCCAGGTGCCGCTGCTGTTGCTCATCGCCACC
>JBKJLF010000315.1:0-5494 GCA_046597185.1 Burkholderiaceae bacterium
CGCTTGCACCGACTCACCCGCCACTTCCAACAGCGCGTCAAGTTTAATCGCATCAATACGAATGCTTTCTTCTTTAACCGGTGCGGTATTGGGGCGATCCGCTGTGGGTGCCCGATCGGCTTTCGGGCTATCAGCAGCAGCACGTGCGGCTGGCGTCGGAGCTGATGCAGGTTTGGCCACAGATGTAGGGACCGCTGTTGCAGCAGTCGCCACCGCCGGACTTGTCGCCGCAGCAGTTGCTGTGTTGGCTGGGGCGACATAAGTACCCGCAGGCACCACCGCCACATACATTGCCACCCAATCCAAACCATCGGCCCCAATTTGGCTCACTATTGGCGGCGCCACTAACTCAGGAGTGGGCGTATGCACGGGTGTGAACACGGACTGTACGGGTGCGGGAGGGGCGACATCAATATCGCTCTTCCCTTCAATCGCATTCACCAAAATCAATTCCAGGCGCTCGGGCATCGCCGACAAACTTTCGGGCGGCGCACCATTGGCCAATTCGGTCAATTGGTCTGCAACAAAACCGCTGGCCTGCAAAGCGGCTTCAATCGCCAACGGTGTCACGGGTGCTGCACCGGTTCGGAGTGCATCAAACAAATTTTCGGTCAAATGGCAGGCTGACACCATGGCTGGCAGCCCCATAAATCCGGCTCCACCCTTAATCGTATGAAACGAACGGAAAACGGCGTTCAAGGTTTCCTTATCGTCCGGATTGCGCTCCAGCCTTAATAAGTGCTCCTCTACATTCACCGCAAGATCCATCGCCTCGACGACGAAATCCTTGAGCATATCGTCCATTAGAATCCCAGATCAGCAAGTAGGTCATCGACATTATCTTGATCCATTGCCACAGTCGGCACGGATGGGCCTTGCATTAACACCACAGGTTTGGCCAGTTTCTCTCGCACTGCTGGTGGCGCATTATCACGCAATAGTTCAGCCAATTCTTTTTCAACGGCCTTGGTAATTATCACAACTTTTTTGATCAATTGACCCGTGATATCCTGGAAATCCTGCGCCATCATAATTTCAAGCAGGCGGGCTTTTTCCTTTTCAGTGGCATCACAGACGAAAGCGGCAAACGCTTTGGAGTCAGTCGCCAAAATCTTGAATTCGTCAATACTGAGTTTGCCAGCAAACAGGGCGACCCAGCGATCTTCCATTTCTTTGGACTTTTTGGCCAGTATATCTTGTGCGGGCATACCGTCATCAAGGGTATTCAAGACCTTGTTGGCAGCCTGTTCGGTCAGGCTGGCAACATATTCGAGCCGATCCTGGGCATCCACAATTTGATGCGAGGCTTCGCTGATGGCTTTGTCGTAGCCTAATTCGCGTAAAGAATCATGCAACAGGCGCACAATGCCACCCAAACGCTCGTACATCGGTCGATCATGTTGCGATACCACCATTGCGGCGGATTCTGACACTTTTTCGACCACATGCTCGGTCATTCCGGCCTCCAGCACGATGGTGGGGTCGAGATGCACCTCTCCATCGGATAGCCCACCTGGCTCGGGAGCCGCCGCTACAACGGGTGGTGCGGCCGCAGGCGGGGGCGCAGTCGGTGCGACCACGTTCTCACTGCGTTGGCTGGCTGCTTGCTCGAAGAGCGCTTCAAAATCGTCGTCAGCAGGCGGGGCAGCCGCAGCTTTAGCCAAAGCGGGAGCGGGCATTGCTTGAGCTCGTTGTGCGGACACTTCTTCAAACAGTGCATCAAAATCATCAGCGGCGTCGGTCATAATCCCTGCTTCTCCATATTTTTTGAAAATATCGTCTTCATGATGAATCCGTGTCAGGTTTTGGGCAAGTCCAACACAGAGAAAGACGCTGTTTTACCTAACTACCATGGCATTTTCGCCACATCTCACACAGTGTCTATCCATTTCAAGCGTGGCCGAGTAATCCACACAGACCCGCCCCGACTGAAACAGATTTTTTTCCTTAAGTATGATACTAACATTGGATAGCGCGAGAAAACGTCTTACAGGCTGCATCTTATCGGCCTTTTGCCACTTCCAGCACCTTGCCTGTGCAAATTCAAATTCAGATGACCGATTAAGGGGGGATTTGCTGTCTGATCAAAACAACGCTATGCTCAAAAACTGCCCTGCTTCCACGCATTGAATCAAATTTCAGGCGAAAAAAAACCCGGCGAACCGGGGTTTTTTCAGCTTGCGTCAACTTAAATATTCTGAATATTCGAAGCCTGCTTGCCTTTAGGGCCAGCCGTCACTTCAAACGAAACGCGCTGATTCTCTTTCAAGGTTTTGAAACCAGGCGAATTAATCGCCGAGAAATGAGCAAATAAGTCTTCACCACCTTCATCAGGTGTGATAAAGCCGAAACCCTTTGCATCGTTAAACCACTTTACAATTCCAGTTGCCATTACATAATTCCTATTTCAGTTAATTTGGGCTACTCGTTAAAAAGCCAGATTGCCGCCATTTCACTGTACGACTACCGCAAACTCCAACGAAGCGACCATTATACTGCATAAAATCATCTGCAGCCAATTAATCTACAAAAATTGTCTCTTTTTTTTAAAAAAATATCAAATCCTCATTTGATTTCAAACAAAAACAGAGCCAATCACTCTTTTATCTCATCCCAAAGGGCCCTTACTTGCGTCGCCAGGGACATGGGATCAAACGGTTTGGCGATGATGCCTAACGCACCCAGTGATTTATAGTACTCAACTTCACTGGTTTGCACTTTCGCAGTCATAAAGATCGCAGGCGTGGTGGCGGTATTGGCGAGCTTGCGCAAAGCCTCCAGGGTTGACGGGCCATCCATTTCCGGCATCATCACATCAAGCAATAAGAGATCCGGCCCCAATTTTTCCGCCTCCTGAATGGCGACCCGACCGGAGCTGCAAATCGTCAACTGAAACCCACCTACAATTTCAAGTGCAATCTGGGCCACCGTTTGAATATCCGGATCATCTTCAACGTACAAAATATGCTTGAGTATTTTAGAGTTCATGGTTTTTTCCCTATTCATTTTCCGTGATAACGATGTTTCATAAAATCATGCAGGATTGCCGACAAGTCTTCATTTGAAATTCGTGATTTAACCAAACTACCGCAAACCTTCTGAAGTAATTTTCCATCAATATCTTGTGCCGAAAATATCACGACAGGTGTGAATTTATTTGGCTCAGGCAAATCACCCAATAAGTCGGCACCATGGCCATCGGGCAGATGCAAGTCTAACAATATCAATTGAAAGCGCTGCTGTGCCAATTTTTCACGCGCCTGTTGTAAATTTACAGCACCCATCAGGGAAAACTGTGGCTCCAGCAATTGGCTGATCATTTGGAGAAACTCAGGATCATCATCCACATGCAAAATACAGGCACCTTCATCAATATCGGCATGCATTGCACTGTGTACTGCGGCCATCAGACGATGGGCATCAATCGGTTTGGGCAACCAATCAACCACACCAAACGCAGTGCCGGACAACGCACTACCGGACAAATCGGTATGCTTGGATTCAAGATGGGCCGATACCACCACCACAGGCAAATCGACCAAGCTTGCCTGGTTCCGCATCCAGTGCAACAATGACAAACCATCTTCCCCTGGCAGGCCCAAATCCAAGGTCATGGCTTGATATTGTTCTTTTTGTAATAATTGACGCGCACTCACGGCATTGTAGGCAATATCGCACTGCCAACCGCCTTCTGCAAGCATCATTTTTATCAACTTAGCGACATCCAGATCGTCTTCACAAATCAAAATCGATGCCTCGGATGCTTCGGTTTGTCGCCCCATCATTTGAAATGGCAATATAAAGAAAAACTCGCTGCCCTGGCCTATTTCAGTGGCAAAACCAATCTCTCCATGCATATGTTGAATCAGAGCTTGCGAGATACTCAATCCCAAGCCAGTCCCGCCCTTGGCACGGGTATCGGAAGAATCGGCTTGCGAAAATTTCTGAAAGATGCGTGAACGAAAAGCAACAGCAATACCCGGTCCATGATCAATTATGGCTACCCGAACCCGATTATCTTCTTGCACCCGCATCTGCACCAGTACTTCCGTTCCAGGCAATGAAAATTTACAGGCGTTGGAAATTAAATTAATCAACACTTGCAGCATGCGGTCAGAATCGACGGAAACCCACACCTGCGTCTCAGGACAATCACTGCGCAAGCTCACTTGATATTGATCCGCATAAGCTTGTGTCATGCTCAAGGCTTGCTGAATTAAAGGTTGCAAAGGTTGCACCACCATATCAAAACGCATATTGCCTGATTCAATTTTCTCACTGTCGAGCAAGTCATTGATGAGCAATACCAAACGCTCACAATTCTTTTTGGCGATTTGGAGCAAAGATTGGGCGCGTTCCGGCACTGGGCCAACGGTACCTGAAACGAGCAAGCCAAGCGAGCCTCGAATCGATGTAAGTGGCGTGCGCAATTCATGCGAAACGGTCGATATGAATTCGCGTTGCATACGTCTGGCTGATTCTTCAACCAAACGCGCAGCCAATTCAGTTTCAACCCAATGCCCAATATCACGCAAATTCAATAATTGATGTTGATCCAATTCGCGCGGAATCTGATCAATGATGCACAAAGTGCCAATACGCATGCCGCTTGGCCCCGACAAGGGGAAACCGGCATAAAAACGAATAAAAGGCTCACCAACCACCAAAGGGTTGTCGCGAAAGCGCTCGTCTTCCAGTGCGTTGGGCACCAGAAAAATTTCCTTGTGCAAAATAGCATGGCCGCAAAATGAAATTTCGCGCGAGGTTTCAGGCGCATCACAGCCTTGACGTGATTTAAACCATTGACGCTCTGCGGCAATCAAAGAAACGAACACGATGGGAACCTGGAACAGGCGTTGCACCAATTCGGTAATACGATCAAAGCGGGCCTCGGGTGAAGTGTCCAACACCTGCAACAAATGCAATTCTGCCAGCCGCTCAGCTTCGTCTGGTGGTAATTTTGGTGCCTCCATCTCTTTCCCCCAGTCATTCCGATCAATATGTTACATCGTCCGCTATTCAAAAATCCACGTCAAGCACAACGCTTATTTGGTGCCAAAAATCCGGTCACCCGCATCACCCAAACCGGGCACAATATACGCATGCTCATTGAGGTGGGAATCCAGGGCTGCGGTGTACACCTTGACGTCAGGATGATTTTTTTGAAACTCGGTCACCCCTTCCGGTGCCGCCACCAAAGACAGAAAAATAATCTGTTCATCTTGCACACCCCGGTTTTTCATGACGTTGACCGCATGCACCGCCGAGTTGCCAGTCGCCAACATTGGATCGCAAAGAATAAAGGTACGCTCGACCAAATCGGGTAAGCGTACCAAATACTCAACAGGTAACAAGGTTTCCGGATCACGATAGACGCCAATATGCCCAACCCGCGCCGACGGCACCAAATCCAGCAAGCCATCACTCATGCCTATGCCTGCACGCAACACTGGCACAATGGCCAGCTTACGTCCGGCGATGACGGGTGCATTCA